>NZ_DATHKG010000139.1:0-17694 GCF_035489435.1 Flavitalea sp. | reverse complement strand
ATCCGTTTGCAACAATCTCTTAAACAATCTTAGCTACCGAAATTTCGGTTGTGCATCACTGCATTTGCATTCTTTTCATCTAATTCGCAAGCAATCTGCAACTCGCAAGCAATCTGGTTCCAGTGCATTAATAATATTCCCTATAGCGCAAAGGAAAAAATAACGATGGGTATTGCATCGATTGCTCGTTACAGCCTCGCAATGATTCAGCATAGTAGTGATTTAGCGTTTGCAGGTGGCTGTGATTCAGCGTTTGCGATTGCAGCTTTCACGCGTGGCAGCGTTATCGGGGGCTGCGTTTGCAAGTGGCCGTGTTATTTCTCCCGATCAAATGTGAGATCGGTTTGTATATTAGATCAGGAAGGTAATTGCAAAACCGAATATCAACTCAATTGTCAACTAGCGTTAAATAAGTGATTGACTAATACACATAATTTGATGCTGATTGAATGATGGGACAACGAAGCCTGCTATACAGGACTCGTAAAAATTGTTATGACTAGTTTGATATTCCCCCAAGTGGATGAGCTAGTTGGGAGCGGGATTGTGCCTTTGAGCGGCCTTCGTACCGTGGTCGGAGTTACTGAAGCCGATCAGGGCGATACTGCAACCAGCACTTGAAGAAACCCTAACAAAGCTGATTAGGGCAAAAAAACCGATCGGAGACAAGAACCACTCCCAGCATGAGCAAAGGTATTAACCACGGGACACAGCCGCAAAAAGGCACAATCCTGCTCCCAACGGTGCGAAGAAGCGACCAAAAACTGTCGCATAAGAATCCTGGTAGCCAAAGAAAGCAAACCAGCACTTCATGCCGTAGTCGGAGTTACTGAAGCTGATCAGGGCAAAAAAGCCGATCGGAGTCAAGAACCACTCACGACATGAGCAAAGGTATTAACCACGGGACACAGCCGCAAAAAGGCACAATCCCGCTCCCAACGGTGCGAAGAAGCGACCAAAAACTGTTGCATAATAACGCTCCCAACAGAGCGAAGGAATGCAATAGAACTGTTTCATATTAGTGTTCGTACAGCAGTCAGAAATTCCAAAGCCGATCAAGGGCCAAATAAGCAACTGAGGAAAACCTGACGACATTTCTTTCTTATAATATATATTATGTTAAATAGAAGTTTTCGTTGCTACTGCTGCTAAATGGCCTGGCTTCTTCACTATTGAATTTTAGGCACTGCACAATCCCTATGTGTGGAAATCAATTTTGATACACCTTGGTTCAATTCACCTATCAGGTGATACTGATAATTGCGAAAACAAACAATTGCGGGGGCAAAACGCAAATAAAAACAGGCCGCAAATTGCGGCCTGTTTTTATAGAGTTTCAAAAAAGTCTATCGATAATCTAAATAGCCCGAATTAGTGTTTTTTGTCAACGTCGTTAAACTTGGTAGTGAATTCAGTAACCTTATCACCCATTTGTTTTTGCTCATAAATTGTGATAGTGAGATCATAGGCATCCTTAAGAATATTCTTATCGTCGAGTTTAAGTTTTCCCTGTGATCCCAGGATCTGATCCACCTTTGTGAAGTAGTTCAGGGCTTCGTCGAATTTCTTATTCATTTCAACACGCAGATCTTCCTTTTTCTTTAATTCATCCGGTTTCAGTTTTGCGCCTCCTGAAGGACGGATAGCTTTATTTTTATTGTTTATGTCTACACCCTGGTTGTAAAGAATCTGGCCCATCAGCATTTGTGAATTTGCATAATCCGCTTTTTTCTCAATGCTTTTTGCAATCTGTTGTGTAGCACGTTCAATCAGTTCTGTTGAATTGGCGGGACGTTTGGTACTGTCCTGGTTGTAACCCGCCTGGTACAATTCTACTCCATAATTGAAATAGAATAAATGGTTATCGGGATTTTCTTTGATAACCTGCTCATATTTAGTGAACAGCTCATCTTTAGTTCCTTTTTCCCTGGCCATATCAAGTTCGAATCCAGACCAGAATGTTTCCTGGGGATAAACTTCGCGTCCCAATGTGGCATATTTTGTGGCGTTGGCCATGTCATTTTTCTGACGATAGTGATCAGCCAGCCATTTGTAGATCTCAACAAACCCTTCTGCCTTGGCTTTGCTTTCAGCAATTTTTCCATAATAAACAGCTGCGGTATCAGGTTTATTTGCTTTTTCAGCAGAGATACCAGCATACAAAGTAGTGGTTGTGTCGAGTTTTAAAGGAATCATGTTTCTCTTTGACATGATATCAAATACTTCGAGGCTTTTTTGAAAATTGGTTAACGCATCGTTGAAATTTCCGGCATTATAAAAAGATGCTCCATCTTTTGAATACGCAGAATAAATATCAACCAATGGTTTGTTGCCATCCATGGTGAGCAATGTATTTCTCTTGGTAGAATCCTTTGTTGATTCCAGTTCAAGATATTTTTTTATTGCATCGAAGGCCACTACTCTTGCATCAGGCACAGTGGCTTTAACGCTTGAGTCTGCATTGATAGCCAGGTAAATTTTACTTTTTGTATACCATGCTTCAGAATTAGCCTGGTTTTTATCGACTGCAAGGAAATTGTCGATTTCCGTTTTCGCTTCGGCCAGTTTCTTCTTTTCCAACGAAGTCTTGGCTTTGTCCAGCTTTTGTGCGAACAAACCAACAACTGATGAAGCAAGCATTACAGTCAGCAATATTCTTTTCATTTTTTCCGTGTTTATTTAATTAAAGTTATCGTTATGCAATTGGTTGATCGTTATCTTCCCCAGATGAGCCGGACTCGTTATCGGTTGTATCCTCCTCGTCTTCTGACGTAAATTCATCATTTACCAGCAGATCATCTACCGGATTTTCCCCGTCAACAAAACCTTCAACGCCTAATACATCTTCGGGCGACAGCCCGGTTACGGAAGCATTTTCATTCCCGGACACTTCATCCATAGTGGTTACTCCATCAACTACAATTTCTGCGCCCGTAACTTCCAGTTCATCAAGATTAGTAATTGCGGCTATTTCATCACCGTCATCAACACGAATTAATTTTACGCCCTGGGTGGCCCGTCCTTGTTCACTTATACCTTGAACCGGCATACGGATCGTTACTCCACTTTTGCAGGTGATCATAAGGTCTTCTCTTTCTGTAACATCAAGGATACCAACTAATCCACCACTTCTGGAAGTAACATTAATTGTCTTTACACCTTTACCTCCCCGGTTTGTGATCCGGTATTCGTCGACCTGGGTCTTTTTTCCAAAACCTTTTTCGCTGACAACCAGTACAGTCCGCGTTTTATCTTCACGACTGACACATATCATGCCAATCACTTCGTCGTCTTTCTCATTCACCTCAATTCCGGCAACTCCAATCGCTCCACGACCGGTCGGGCGCACTTTTTCTTCGGGGAAACGTATCGCACGGCCGCTTTTGACCGCCATCATTATTTCGCAATTGCCATTGGTTAGTTTTGCTTCCAACAATTCATCTCCTTCAAGAATCGTGATTGCATTTACACCGGTTTGCCTTGGCCTGCTGAAATCAGCCAATATAGTTTTTTTGATAATGCCTTTTTTGGTGCATAAAACAATGTTATGTCCGGCTACAAAGTCCTTATCCTGTAAATCTTTTACATCGATAATGGCTCTTACCTTGTCATCAGGCGGGATCTGTATCAGGTTCTGAATGGCGCGCCCCTTACTGGTTTTATCACCTTCAGGAATCTGGTAAACATTCAGCCAGTAACACCTTCCTTTCTCTGTAAAAAATAACATTGAATGGTGGGTCGAAGCCACGAACAGATGCTCTATATAATCTTCATCCCTGGTTTTACCTCCTATCTGCCCCCTGCCACCGCGGCGCTGTGCGCGGTATTCGGTTGCAGAAGTTCTTTTAATATATCCCAGGTGAGAAATTGTAATTACAACGTCCTCTTCCTTAATCAGATCTTTAATCTGCATTTCATCATCCAGGAAGGTTATTTCCGTTTTTCTTGCATCCCCGAACTTATCCTTTATTTCCTGTAATTCTTTTTTGATCAGATCAAATCTGAGTGTTTCATTGCCGAGCAATTCCTCCAGGTGGCTGATTACTTTCATCAACTCATCATACTCCTGTTTGATTTTATCTCTTTCCAGGCCGGTGAGACGCTGAAGACGCATTTCGAGGATGGCTTTAGCCTGTATTTCATCGAGTCCCCAACCAGCATTGATCAAAGCTTCCCTCGCGATTTCCGGTGTTGAAGATGCCCTGATAAGCGAAATTACTTCATCCAGGTGATCCAGCGCAATCAGGTAACCCTGAAGTATATGCGCTTTTTTCTGTGCCTCCCTCAATTCAAACTCGGCCCTGCGTATTACAACCTCATGACGGAACTCAATGAACTCGCTGATCATTTCTTTGATGTTAAGGGTCCGCGGACGGTCCTTTACAATGGCGACGTTATTAATTCCGTAGGATGTTTGTAACTCGGTAAACTTAAATAACTGGTTGATGATAACGTTCGCTATAGCATCCCTTTTAAGGTCTATAACAACCCGGGTTCCTTCTTTCTGATTTGATTCATTATTAACGTGGGCAATACCTTCAATAGTTTTTTCATTTACCAGCTGGCCGATTTTATCGCAAAGGGCATCCCTGTTAACCAGGTATGGCACATCAGTGATAATAACCTGTTCGCGTCCGCTTGCCTTGGTTTCAACATGCATTTTTCCACGAAGCACTACCCTGCCACGTCCTGTATGCATGCCAGCCTTGATCCCTTCCATCCCGTAGATTACACCCCCGGTTGGAAAATCAGGTCCTTTAATATATTGCATCATCTCATCGATGGTAATATCACGGTTATCAATAAACGCCGCACAGCCATCTATCACCTCGCTTAGATTATGGGGCATTATATTGGTTGCCATACCCACGGCAATCCCACTGGATCCGTTCACCAACAGGTTTGGAATCCTGGTTGGCAGCACTTTCGGTTCTTCAAGGGAGTCATCAAAATTGGTTTGAAAATCGACAGTTTCCTTATCGATGTCCATCAGCATTGATTCGGCTATGCGCTCCAGTCTTACTTCCGTATAACGCATTGCCGCTGGTCCGTCACCATCCTGGCTACCGAAATTACCCTGGCCATCTATCAGTGTATACCGCATGCTCCATTCCTGGGCCATCCGGACAATTGAATCATAAACAGATTTGTCACCATGCGGGTGATATTTACCCAATACTTCCCCGACGATACGGGCAGATTTTTTATGTGGCCGGCTGAAACCCATACCGAGTTCGTTCATGGCATGAAGTATACGGCGGTGAACCGGTTTAAGACCGTCCCTAACATCCGGGAGAGCCCGGCCAACAATTACCGACATAGAATAATCGATATAGGCCGTTTTCATTTGCTCTTCAATATTGACCGGAACTATCCTGTTAATATCGTTTGTTTCATTGGGGGTAATGTTATTTTCTTCCATGCTTACTTTTAAGGCTGAACTAAGTTTGAGAAATTAAAAATTAATGGAAATTGCTAACCGCGCAAAGGCTCGCAAATTTACCAAATCCGGGCCTCATAACCTTATCTAAATCGGTGTTTTAACAGGTATTTTTCCACGTTTGTGGATTGCTTCCAAAAATCCATGAAAAGGGTTTAACAATCCATTTATAACATTTCCAAAGGACTTTTTGGTATAGATCTTGGCTTTAAGTAACTTGTAGGTATACTGTAAGTTGAAACCAGTTACGCTTAACCCCTTCCTTTGAATTACCGCTGTTTAACGTCCCCTTTTTTATAATGGATTTGGTCTGCCTGCGCTGAATGCCCGGAATCTTTTTAATTGTGACAGAACAATCTTTTGTATGAACAGATATTTGCTTCTCAGGGATAACAAACAATCGGGTCCTTATTCCGTGCCTGAGCTTATTGAAAAGGGCATTAAGGCATATGACCTTGTTTGGCTCGATGGGAAAAGTGCAGCCTGGCGTTATCCGAGTGAAATTGAAGAGTTGAAGGCCTATGCGCCAATAGTAGAAGAACAGCCATTCGACCGATTTTATAAAAAGCCTGCAGCAGAAACACATTTTGCAGAGATCGCAATGACATCCCGGAATGAGTCTAAAAACATCCAGGGTTCTTCCGGACATGCAGCCACGAACGCCCCTGAGATATACTCAACACAGAAAATTGAAATTCCGGTTTCATCAGCTACATCCGGTTTTGAAACTGCCAACGGAGCTTCAGCAAGAGCCTCAGAAACAACAGTAAAAACGCCAATAGAATCAACTATAACAAGATCTTCAGAGGAAATAACAAGATTTTCGGAGGATACAATATCAATATCAAGACCTGCAGAAGGATCTGTTACAAGGTCTCCTTTCGAACCCAAACCCCAGGATGTTGCACCCTTGCATGATGGCCAACGAAAAATTTATGTAACGCTTCCAGGTTCCAAAACAGCCACACGTCCAAATACCGAAATCACAAAATCAACATCACCGGTTTCCCAGTCAGATAAGATTACTGAAAGACCTGCGCCTGCAGCCCGCGAAGATTATCGCGAAGAACAGGTATTTCCTGGCAGATCGGACGGAAATCAAAGTGAACGGTTCACCCCCGCTCCTAAATACAAAAAGGTTGATGCCGAATACAAAAAAGCTGAATTGGCAGATACAAGCTTCAGCAGCAAATTCGCGGGTGCAGATCTGTTAACGGACACAGTCTTCCCTGGTAAAACCAAAAAATCCATACTTGCCGGGAAACAAAATGCCGCAATCATGATCATGGGCGCATTATGCCTGCTGTTTGGAGGTATTATAATCGGACTGGCTATCAGTAACGGCAAAAAAGAATCTGCTAAAGAACTGAATAACCTGGTTAAACAAATCCAGGAAAGAGAAAGGTTGAAGCAGTTACCTGCCAGTCAGCCAGTTGCCAAAACAGATATACCAGCCAATACTGTCCCCGAACAAGTTCTGCCCGCAACTGAGGAACAACTTGTAAGCCAAAAACTCAATACCAGTGCAAATTCCCAGGCAAAACTTGCGGTCAGCAACACCGTTTCTAAAAAAGATAAAAAATCAGAAGAACCCCTGGTTCAGACTGTCGTTCCGGATGTTCAGCCAGTAACAATTCAACCTGTAGTAGTACAGGAAAACAAAAGCCTTTCCAACGCAGCAGCAGAATCAACGAGGAAAAATATCAGGCAACTGGTCTCGGTAAAAAGTAATAAGTATAAGACTGGTGTACTCGGTGGAATCTCTGATCTTTCACTCACTGTTTCGAATAAAAGCGATTTTGAAATCGACCAGGTTGAAGTCGAAGTCGCCTATCTTGGACCCGAAAAAAGAGTTGTAAAAACACAAACTATCGTATTTAACAATATAAAACCTGGCAATCAGCTAACCCAGGAAGTACCAAGAACTAATCGTGGTGTCAGTGTAACGACAAACATCAAAGTCATCAATTCCAGGTCGCTCGGGCTTGTCCACTCTGGCATATAAATACCAGCCTGCATACAGTTTAATTCATTTTATGTAAACTGATGTATTTCATCAGAACATTTTGTGCAAATAAATTTGACTACTTCGTTGCATTTATTCAACAATTCAGCCATGTAACAACTACACAATTATCAACTACGATAACGGCGCTTTTGTAATTAGCATTCCTCTCTAACCTGCGGCCATATTGTTTCAAACGAGCCTGGTTATATTATTTCTTCAATACAATTTTCGAAAAGTTTCAGCTTGGCATAATAGTTGAAATTTCATTCCACTCCTGACCTTCTCCTATTGAAATGATATCTATTAGCGCAAGCTTGCCTCAAACAAACTAAATACAGTACATGAACAATACAGCTTTAACTCTGTTAGGGGTTGTCATTGCAGTGATTGTGCTTCACGCATTCAAAGCGTCACAAACCAGCTCTGTAACAGGTCATATGAAAATTGACCCGAAAGGCTCACGTATTGTAGCCAGGCAGGGAAACGATTCAGTTAAAACACCCGTTGCTGCTGATGGAAGTTTCAGGATTTCACTTACCAAAGGCAGTTGGCAGTTGGAGATGGAACGATTCAATAATCAGAAACAAGTTCAGAATATATTTATTGATAGTATGACAATCAGGGAGCCTGAAGATATTGATCTCGGAAATATTCTCCCTGGCCTCTGATATTTTCCCTGTGAATTCATGTCTTATGCAGTCAGCCCCGGGGCTGGCTTTTTTTTATTTGTTGAGCGGCAAGTATATGAAGATGAAGCCAAAAGTGAATAACACCTTATTAAGTATATTGCAATAATATACTCTAAAGTAATGAACTCCATCTTGATTTTAGGTGCAGGGAAGTCATCCGTTTACCTGATTGAATACCTGATAGAAGAGGCTCGTCTTCACCAATGGAAAATACGTGTTGCCGACTATGATATTGAAGCAGCCAGGGCAAAAACAGGAAACTCGGTTCACGCAGAAGTTATATTTCTTGATATTCATGATTTGGAGTTAAGAAAAAGGGTAATCTCTGAAGCGACCCTTGTAATATCTCTGTTACCGCCTGCACTTCATTATTTTGTTGCATTGGATTGCCTTGAACTCGGTAAACATCTTTTTACGGCTTCTTATATTGATGAAAATCTCAGGCAGCTAAGCCCGGAAATTGAGGAGAAGAATTTATTATTCTTATGTGAATCAGGACTTGATCCTGGCATCGATCATATGAGCGCTATGCAAATGATTGATGAAATCCGGAAAGCCGGGGGCAAAATTCAGTCATTCAAATCGCATTGTGGTGGTTTGGTTGCACCTGAAAATGATGACAATCCCTGGCATTATAAAATCAGCTGGAACCCGCGAAATGTCGTGTTGGCCGGCCAGGCTGGAGCGGTATTTAAAGAAGGGGGCGAAATAATACATCTTCCGTACCAGCAATTGTTTAACCCGGAAAACACCGTTGAGATCCCTGAACTTGGTGAATTGTGCTGGTATGCAAACCGTGATTCACTCCCTTATATGGAACTTTATGGTTTAGAAAACTGTCACACATTTTTAAGGACCACCTTGCGTTATCCTGAATTTTGCCTTGGATGGAAAAACCTGGTGGATCTGAAGCTTACCGATGAAACTATAAAATATGACACCGATGGAATGATGCTTCAGACTTTTTTTAAGCAACATTTCTCGCAGCATGGCTTTGCTGAATGGGTCGATAAAAATCTGACTGCAGGATTCAGGGAAACTGCAGAAATCCTTGAGAAAATAGAAATGTTGATAACCCTAAGTGAAGACCCGGCAGATGATGTAAAAGATGATCTGAAAAAGTTTATGCTGATAGATGAAAACGGGCAGTTAAACACTATCGGGCTAGATGAAATAAAACTTAAGGCGGCAGACCGCGTTGCCTGGCAGAAACATGAAGCTACCCTGATTATCAGCCAGTTGGTTTTTCTTGGTATGAATGATGAGTTGCTTATCAATAAAGGATACTGCAGCGCAGCAGATGTATTGCAGTTTGCTCTTGAGAAAAAACTGGCTCTCAACGAGGGAGACAAGGACATGATTGTGATGTTACACGAAGTTGACTACGAACTGGAAGGAAAGAAATTTCATGCCCGTGCTTCCTTAATAGTGAAAGGCGAAGACAATATTCACACGGCAATGGCAAAAACTGTGGGCCTGCCTCTTGGTATTGCCGCATCACTTTACTTACAAGGTCAATTACCGTTGAAAGGTTTGCAAATTCCTGTTACAAAAGAAGTTTATAACCCGGTTCTGAAAGGACTTAAAGGGAAGGGAATTTCTTTCCTGGAAACTCACCAGGTTATTGAATGAAGGTTCATCTGCACATCCAGAGTTATACTCAAACATTGCTATCATTAGAGCCAATCATTATAATCATTGCAGGCCAATCGTTCCAATGATTACAGCCACTCATTACAATCGTTGCAGCCCAACCGTTCCAATCATTGCAGCCACTCATTAAAATCATTGCAGGCAATCCTGACATTCATTACAGCGAATCCAGTAATTTGTTCAATTCAACGATACCTTCAGTCGCGGGTTTTTCTATAGCAGTAAGATTTCGCTGCCCCAGGGTATATGGTATTGTTTTATCAATGATAAATTTTGGTATACCACGCGATGTATAATTGATAAGACCTGCGGCGGGATATACAACAAGCGAAGTGCCAATCACAACAAAAATTTCTGCCTCTGCTACCAGCGGAACGGCTAGTTCCATCATCGGCACCAATTCTTCAAACCAGACGATTGCCGGACGGTATTGGAAACCATCAGGAGCCAGGTCTCCTATCATTATATCACCATGAATCGGCTTAATAATTTGTTCGTTTTTCTCGCTACGCATTTTCAAAATTTCACCATGAAGATGCATAACCTTTGTTGAACCGGCGCGCTCGTGGAGATCATCAACATTTTGCGTTATGATTTGAACATCAAATCTCTTTTCAAGTTCAGCGAGACCATAATGCGCAGCATTGGGTTCTGCGGCCAGTACATTCTGACGACGCATATTATAAAACCCGAGGACGAGCGCCGGATCTTTTGTCCATGCACCCGGCGTGGCCACATCTCTTATATCATGACCTTCCCACAACCCGTCGCTGTCCCGGAATGTTTTTAATCCGCTTTCAGCGCTGATTCCGGCTCCGGTCAATACTACCAGTTTCTTCATATTTGAAAGGTTCATTCTATTGAGCGATTCATTTGACTGAACCATTAGTTCGACTGAGTTCGACTGAGTAATTACTTCAATTGAGTGATTACATCGATTAAGTAATTAAATGAATTGAGTGAATACTTCGATTGAGGAGTTGCTTCCATTGACCTATTTCTCCTCATGAACCCTATATTCATTTCACATTCCTGCCATCTCCATGATTATCTGCCATTCTGCATCGGTAACCGGCTGTACAGAAAGTCGACCAAGTCTAACCAGCGCCATCTGGCTCAAACGTCCATCAGTCTTGATTACAGATAGCGGAACTGCTTTTTTTAATTTTTTGAATGGTTTAAAATCGACTACCACCCAGGCAGCATTGTCCGTTGTCGGATCCTGGTAATATTCTTTTGCAACTTTTGCAATCCCGACAATTTCCATTCCTTCGTTGCTGTGATAATAAAAAACCTGGTCGCCTTTTTTCATCGCCTGTAGGTTGTTCCGGGCTGCATAATTACGCACTCCATCCCAGGTTGCGGTTTTATCTTTCTGAAACTGATCCCAGGAATATTTTTCTGGTTCTGATTTTATGAGCCAATATGCCATTTGTAATTGTTTAGTTAATGAAGACCCGCAAAATAAGTTTATTCATTGCCGTTATAATGTTTTTTTTCTCATCAGCTTCAGTTGTTTTCCTGTACAAATGCTTAATCTTTTATTGTAGAGAACTAATAAATAAAATGTACAGATGAATCTAACCACTTTGGTGTTCCGTAGATGCCAGAGTTACATGTAATGGTCACGAAAATTAATGCAAATTATTAAAAACGTAATAATGAAATCAGTAATAAAACTTTCAATGGTTGTTGGCCAGCGCCATCCTTACCTACCATGTTGTGGCGGGAAATGTAAGTGCGGCACAATTGCTTGAAATGATAAAAGCCGGGAACGGAAAAGCGGAGCTTACTACTGTAGCAGGCGGCAAATTAACGGCTTCTTTGAAAGGCAAAAATGTAGTACTAACCGATGAGAAGGGCGGTATGGCAACTGTAACTACAAAAGACGTTAATCAAAAGAACGGAGTTATTCACCTTATTGATCATGTGGTGTTACTCAAGAGCTGACAAGGCTCTACGAGGGCTGGCTTCTGCCGGCCTTCTTTTTTTATTAATCTTCCAGGCAACGTTATATCTCTCAAATCTGATCACTCGTTGCTTCCTAAAAACGCTGATGTTGAGATCACTGGATTATTCCCATCCGCTTGCAAGTACATCAGCAATATGCATAGTCTGAATATTCAATTCTTTAAAACGGCTGTAGCCATCAAGATGCATAAGGCATGAAAGATCGGTTGAAATGATACAGGAAGCACCGGTAGCGATGGCATTGCCTGTTTTCTGATCAGCCATGGCGACGGAGATTGATTCAAACTTGACCGCAAAAGAACCTCCGAAACCGCAACAGGTTTCAGTATCCTTCATTTCGACCAGTTCAAGACCTTTTACTTTGGACAACAGTTTACGAGGCTCCGATTTTATTCCACATTCTCTTAGCCCCGCACATGAATCATGATAGGTTGCACGAACCGGATAACTTGCACCCAGGTCTTCAACTTTAAGAATATTCACAAGGAATTCGGAGAACTCAAAAGTCCTTTTCTGCAAGGCTTTTACCTCGTTATGATGAGAGGAGTTGTCGAAGATTTTCGGATAATAATTTCTGATAAAACCCACACAGGAAGCACTGGGAGCAACAACATAATCGGCATCCTTAAAATCGTTGAGAAATTTTGAGCAGACGGCTTTTGAATCAGCCCGGAAACCCGCGTTATAAGCCGGCTGGCCACAACAAGTCTGTTCCTGGTTATAACTGACCGTACAACCGGCTTTCTCCAGTACTTTAACCATGTTAAATGCAGTACCGGGATAAAGCTGATCAATAAAACAAGGAATAAATAGCTCAACTTTCATTTGTTCCTTTTTATTTTTTTGCTGCCGCCTTAGCGAATGAACGCTTTGAACACTCCTGACGCTAAGAACATTCTTTTTGACTTGATACTATATACTTTCTTTCTGTGCCAAAATTTTTTTTATAGAGATTTCATACGGACTTTTCCAAACGGGCGGATCGGAATTTTCAATCAAAGCAGCTTGATAATCGAGATCATTTTCAAAGCAGTTATAGCTGCCTCTTCACCCTTGTGGCCATGTTTACCACCAATTCGTTCAAGCGCCTGTTGTTCGTTGTCAACTGTCAACACGCCAAAAATAACCGGAACCGGCAAGGTCAGGTTAAGTTGAACTACACCGTCCGTTACGGCCTTGCATACATAATCAAAGTGCGGAGTATCTCCCTTGATTACACAACCCAGGGCGATGAATGCAGAAGGCCGGTTATATGTATCGAAGTTGATATCCCAATATCGTTTTATCGTGAAGGGGATCTCGAAAGCGCCTGGTACGGTGATGGTCCTTACCTGCCTGATCTTACCTTCTGCCAGGATTTTCGAACAGCCTCTTTCCAGTTCGTCTACAACCGCAGCGTTCCATTCAGTCTTGACAATAACAATGCAGGCATCCTTGTTCAGGATGCCCGTATCTATATTTAGAAGTTTTGAGTTGCTTACGTCAGCCATGTATTATTTTATTTCACCCAAACGAGTAAGGTATTTGTCAATATCATAAGCGCGCTGGCTGTTTGGATATTTTTCCTTAATCTTTTTATAAAGCTCAATTGCTTCGGCTGTTTTGTTCATTGATTCTGACAGGTAGCCGGCCCGGAAAAGATATTCAGGGGAATTGAAATCATCAGTTTCAAGCATGGTCCCGGCTTTTTTATATTGCTCCACCGCTTCCTCTTTTTTCCCAAGTTCGGCATAAGCGTCGCCCAATAAACCGGTTGCCCTCACCTGAATGAGTTTTGAGTCAGTCGAAAAGTCCTTAAGATATTTCACAGCGTTATTATAATCGCCCAGTTGCAGGTAAGATGAGCCGGCATAAAATTTTGCAAGATTAGCGGCTTTTGTACCACTGTATCTTGAAATAGCTTTAAGAAAACCAGGGGTGCTTGCATCCCCGTTAAGTGCAAGGCGAAAAGAATCAATTTTATAATATTCCTGCGCTTTCCACATAGCGTCATTGGCCTTTATTTCTTCCGGACCTTTCACAAATCTGTTATAGGCAAAAAAACCGCCGACAACTAATACGATTGCCGTAAGGCCGATCATCGCGGGTTTGCTGTATTTGCTCCAAAAATCCTGTGCACGCTCTACAACATGCTGATCATGATTTCTTTCGGTAGACACGGGTTGTTCATGCTTCACTTCAGTCGCCATCGTTGGTGTATTTTGAATTTGTATTTGAATTTATTGCGCCTTTAACGGAAAGGGGTTTTATTTATTGGGGTAGCTTAACTTTGAACTGGAATTAGTCCTTGATGAAAGGGTAATCCGCCTGACGGTAAATGTCTTTATATACTTCATCATCATTCGGCCATGGCGACTCCTCTGCAAATTTCACAGAATGAATCACGGCATCTTCTACCCTTTTATCAATAGCTGCTATTTCCTGCTCAGTAGCATATTTTTTCTCGTAGATGGTTTTCAGAACCTGTTGGATAGGGTCACGGCCCTTGTATTCTTCGACCTCGTCTTTAGTACGATACTTCTGTGGATCAGATATAGAATGTCCTTTATAACGATAAGTTTTGAACTCTAGTAAAGTTGGCCCATCACCTTCTCTTGCTCTTTTAACCGCCCGGGTAACAGAATCGTGCACTGCTTCAGCACTCATACCATCAACAGTATCGGCAGGCATTTCATAAGCATCTGCCAGTTTATAAATATCAACTACGTTGCTGGTACGCTCAACCGAAGTACCCATAGCGTAATTATTATTCTCGCAAATAAAAATCACCGGGAGTTTCCAGGTCATCGCCATATTAAACACTTCGTGGAGCATCCCTTGCCTTGCAGCACCATCTCCAAAATAAGTAAGACAAACATTGTCCGTACCCTTATATTTCTCAGCAAATGCAAGTCCTGCACCGGTTCCTATCTGCGCGCCAACAATACCGTGACCGCCGAAAAATGCCACATCTTTACCAAAAAAGTGCATACTTCCGCCTTTACCCTTTGCACATCCCGTTGCTTTACCATAAAGTTCAGCCATACAAGAATCGGCGCTAACGCCTTTTGCAAGCGCCAGTCCATGATCGCGGTAAGCGGTCACAAAAGGATCCATTTGTTTTGTGGCAGTCATACAACCCGCGGCAATCGCTTCCTGCCCAACATAGGCGTGAAAGAATCCACGGATCTTCCCTTCCATTTTATATTTTTCTTCTGCCATTAATTCGAACTGGCGAATCATTTGCATCAATTCGTACCAGTAGAGATACGTTTCTTTTGAAAATTTGGTGGCCACTTTACAAAAATTTGAGGGGCAAAGATAAGGGGAAGAGATGAATTTCCTAGTTGTTTTTGGTTATTGTTAAGATAACAGGTAATTGCACCTATCATACTCAGTATCAATCTAAGATGGCAGCTAACTACCTTCCTTTGTAATTGACTCTAAAAGTTAGTTGTTATCTTGCATGATCATCCTAAAAAGATTCGGATCATCTTCAACCTTCGGTCAATATCAGTTTTCCAGTTTAAGAACTATTCCAGCTCGCAATTTGTGTTCAAAGAGCGGATAATCGGTATTTGCGGCAGAAATGGCATAGGCAAAACCAACCTGTTGGATGCGATCTATAACCTCTGTTTTACCAAAAGTTATTTTAACCGCTCCGACACTCAAAACGTTCAGCACGAAAAAAATGGGTTCAGGTTAGAAGGTGAGTTTTTCAAAAATAATCAGCAGGTCAAGGTTGTTTCCATTTTGCGGGAAACGGGGAAAAAGGAATTTATCACGGATGGACAATCCTACGACAGGCTTGCCCGCCATATCGGGCTATTGCCGGCAGTAATTATAGTGCCGGATGATGTATTACTGATAACTGGTGGCAGTGAGGAAAGACGGAGATTTTTAGACACTTTGTTTAGCCAGCTCGACCCGGAATATCTTCAGCACCTGATATCATATAACAAAGTGCTGCAACAGAGAAACGGATATCTTAAATCGCTGGATGACCGGCGCAGCCTGAACCCTGAATTGCTTGATGCCTATGATCATCAGTTGGTTCAGCATGGCAACTTTGTTTTTGAACGGCGTCGGGAACTTCTGTCCGAACTCATCCCCCGGGTTCACTCATTCTACAATCTGATTGCCGGGAAAGATGAAGAGGTGTCGGCCGGATACGAAAGTCAACTATTGAATACCCCATTCCAGGAACTATTAATCCAGAGCCGGGAGAAAGATCTGCTGCTTCAGAGAACCACCACCGGAGCACACAAAGACGATCTCAATTTCAGCATTGCATCCCGTGTTTTCAAATCAGAAGCCTCACAGGGACAAAGGAAAAGCCTGCTTTTTGCCCTTAAGCTGGCTGAATTCGAAACCCTCCGGATTCATAAAGGTTTCGCACCCATCCTGCTTCTGGACGATGTATTTGAGAAACTTGATGAGCAAAGAATCCGGAATCTGCTTGAATGGGTCTGCCGCGACAGTTCAGGCCAGATTTTTATTACCGATACACATAAGGAGAGATTCAAGGAAAATATTAATTATTTGGGGATAAAATATCAGCTCCTGGATATTTGACATTGATCGTTTTTTTATTACCTTGTCACCACACCCCTTTTATTACCCATAACAATCAACGATGCCAAGCCAGATAGAAACCTGTGTCGGGATTCTCAATGAATCCAGCGACACCAACTCCGCCTATTTTTCTTTCACAACCGATGACACCGGCGAACATGGAGTTATAAAGGCAAATAAAGAAGGTCTCCGTCTTTATGCTCTCGAACTTCTGAAAAAATCAATAGAAATGGAAAACAATCCCACCTTAAAAGAGGTTTTGTTTTTTGACGACTATGATTGGCTGGTCGACGATGCAGGTTATAACCTCATATGGGGTGTGGATCCAACACAGTTAACCCGGGCTGAGATTCGTGACGGTGAAGTTCAGGATGCGGATAACAAGACAGCGGAGACAAACACAGCCGCGAAACTGAGCCGTGGTTCAGTATGGCTACCCTCTCTTATTATATTGTCAGGCGGCCTGATAATCGTAACCATCGCAGCATTAAAATGGTTTCATTAACTTGCACCAATGGGCGAGTATTCAATAGGCGAAGCCTTAAAACACTTTATTAAACACAGCAGGTTAAAAGGTTCCATGCAGGCACTTCAGATAGAAGATGTTTGGGAAAAAATCATGGGTAAAACCATTGCCAGGTATACTGAAAAAATCTCGATCAGCGGTCATACGCTATATATTACTACACATGTTGCTCCGCTTAAGCAGGAATTACTTTATCAGAAAGATATTATTTGCAAACGGGTTAATGAGGCGCTTGGGGAGTCGACAATTAAGGAAGTTGTGATTAACTAAACATTCTTTATTCTATAGGCTGCCTCATCGTGGCAGTGTTTATGTTGCGCGTTCATGGCGCTCACTCGGTTCTTCCCTTCGCCGGATGGGCCTGAGGTTGGTTTGATTTGCCACTGTGATTCCTGGTTAATACCATTGTTCATGTCCCGCACGTGCGGGATTGTCTCCGATCGGCTTTTAGTTCCCTGATCGGCTTTGTTTGGTATGCTTGTAGTGCTGGTTGCCTTATTGGCTAGATGTTGATGTTGCAGGTTCATGGCGTTCACTCGGTTCTTCACTCCGCCGGATGGGCCTTTCGGTTGGTTTGATTTGCCACTGTGATTCCTGGTTAATACCATTGTTCATGCCGGGTCTCTGCTGTTGTCTCCGATCTGCTTTTAGTTCCCTGATCGGCTTTTTTAGGTATTTATGTTGTGCCAGGGGTTGTTGGGCCCTGATGGACTTCAGTAACTCCGAACAGGAATCGAAGGTGGCAATCAAACCAACCTCAGGCCCATCCTGCACGTTCTAATCTCGTTCACTTAAGGGGATATGCGACTTGTACAACAAAATTCAACATTCACTTATTGCAATAACCGGCATT
>NZ_DATHKG010000138.1:0-35638 GCF_035489435.1 Flavitalea sp. | reverse complement strand
AATTCTCTTCACGTCATTCATAATTCTCTTCAGTCACTTTGTTGAGTCCAAGTTTTGTAATGGCAATAGAAGAAGCAATCTGGCTTGCGTCTTTTTTATTATACGCTTTTCCTTCTGCAAGACAAACTCCATCAACCATTGCACCGATCGTAAAAAGCCGGCGTCCCCCTTCTATCTTTTCATCCAGCGTTTCGAATTCAAGGTTTTTTCCGTTTTTATTCGCCCAGCCATATAGCTTGTTCTTATTATTGATCTCGAGATTTTCAAGATCTTCCATAAACAGGTGTGGAATGATGATCACTTCAAGAACCCATTTTTTTGTTTTGTCAAAACCTTTGTCCAGGTAAACGGCACCCACCAATGCTTCCAGCGTATTGCCAAAGATCTGGCTCATCTTGAGAGAGTTGTCAAATTTATTAAAGAAAGTAACTTTCTTAATGCCCATCTTGATGGCGATCTCGTTTAGCTTATTACGATTCACCATCTTGCTTCTCATCTCCGTGAGAAACCCTTCTTCTTTATACGGGTATTTTTTAAAAAGAAAGTCAGCAACGATACCACTGAGAATTGCATCGCCAAGATACTCGAGCCTTTCATTATTTTCATCGGCTGTATCCCTGACCGACCTGTGGGTAAGTGCAGCCTTATATAGGGCAACTTTGCCCGGAGTAAATCCTAATACGTTCCTTAGACTTTTTTTAAAAGAAACATTGTTATCGTTACCTCTGAATCTGTTGAGAATGCGGACTAAAGTCAAGGCGTTTGTTTTTTCATCAGGTCAAAAATATTTGCATGCTAACGAAAGTTACAAAAAAAACCTGCATGTCAGAGCACAAACTTTCAATGATTATGCCTGCATCCGGGGTTCAATTTATTTAAAATCAGGGAACATATTTTTTCACTATTACACATGCATTATGACCGCCAAATCCAAAGGTATTACTGAGTGCGGCCCTAACGGTGCGTTTCTGCGCTTTCTCAAAAGTGAAATTGAGTTTTGGATCAAGTTCGGGATCATTGGCAAAGTGGTTAATGGTTGGGGGAACCATATCATCCACAACACTCATGATACATGCGATAGCTTCCACTACACCCGCGGCACCAAGGCAGTGCCCGGTCATGGATTTTGTTGAACTTATATTGATCTTAAAGGCATGTTCACCAAAAACATCCATGATGGCTTTGATTTCGGCAAGATCGCCAAGCGGTGTAGAAGTTCCATGGGTATTGATATAGTCAATGTCTTCGGGTTTCATGCCGGCATCGCGTAAAGCTGCGAACATAACATTTTTGGCTCCGAGTCCCTGGGGATGGGGAGCAGTAATATGATGTGCATCGGCTGTAGCTCCGCAACCGGCAATTTCACAATAGATTTTGGCTCCACGGGCAAGTGCATGATCCAGCTCCTCCAGTATCAGTAACCCGGCGCCTTCTCCCATTACAAAGCCGTCCCTGTCTTTATCATAAGGCCGGCTTGCAGTTTTAGGATCGTCGTTGCGTTCACTGAGTGCCTTCATCGCATTAAACCCGCCAACTCCGGACTCACTGATTACACTTTCGGACCCGCCGCTCAGGATGATGTCGGCCTGGCCCAGCCTGATCAGGTTAAAAGATTCCATGATCCCGTTTGTGGAAGATGCACATGCACTGACAACAGCGAAGTTCGGTCCGCGAAATCCATGACGCATGGATATCTGCCCGGCCGCGATATCAAGTATCATTTTGGGAATGAAGAAGGGGTTGAAACGGGGTGTTCCATCGCCTTTACCATAATTGATAACTTCTTCCTGGAAAGTCAGGATTCCACCGATTCCACTAGCGAAAATAACGCCAACACGGTCTTTATCAATATCATCGCCAGAAATACCAGCGTCTTTTACCGCTTCATCACTAACAGCCAGACCAGTTTGAGTAAACCGGTCGATTTTACGCGCTTCTTTCTTTTCGAGAAAGTTGAGCGGGTCAAAACCCTTTAATTCGCAGGCAAATCGTGTTTTGAATTTTGATGCGTCGAAAAGAGTAATATTATCGGCTCCTGAAACCCCCTCAACGAGATTTTTCCAATAATCCTGTAAATTATTACCGATTGGTGTAAGAGCACCAATACCTGTTACAACTACTCTTTTTAACATCATATAGCTGTGCTGATATAGATTTAGTAACAAATCCGCCTTCGCAGCACATTCAGGCTACAGAAAGGCGGATCTTAAGGGTATTGCATCTGAAGTCAATCAGTTAGTTACTTAGCATGTTCATCTAAGTACGCAACAGCCTGACCTACAGTAGTAATAGTTTCAGCTTGCTCATCAGGGATGGAAATATTGAATTCCTTCTCAAATTCCATGATTAATTCAACGGTGTCCAATGAATCTGCACCTAAATCATTTGTAAAGGAAGCCTCATGGGTAACTTCTGCTTCTTCTACACCTAGTTTATCAACAATGATCTTTTTAACTCGTGTTGCGATGTCTGACATTTTAGTAAAGTTTAGTTACGGCTGCAAAAATATAATTTTTGAGTTAACCACAAGAAATAGGTGGTTATTAATTATAAGTTGTAAAATTTGCGCTAAGATAAGCCTCTCATCTATAGAGCGGTAATTTTCTTTTAAAGTTTCAAAATAAATTTGATACGACCTAAATCCTTATATTGCGACTGACACGCTCTCAAAATCCCTTTAATTCATGGCGCTTAAAATTATTGATCACGGCTCCCCGGAATATCAGCAGATGGTCCAGTTAAGAAACGACATCCTGCGCAAGCCGCTTGGTCTATCTTTTACACCGGAAGAGCTGGCAAATGAAAAGGATGAGATCCTTATCGCAGCATTTGAAGACGAAAAGATGCTTGGTTGTTGCATGCTTGTCAAATCAGGTGGCTCAACGGTGAGATTAAGACAAATGGCTGTACTTAACAACCTCCAGGGTAAGGGTATCGGCCGGGCTTTAATGCAGTTTGCCGAAAATATCGCCCGTGATCTTGGCTATAAAAAACTCACCATGCACGCCCGCGTCACTGCCGTTGGCTTTTACGAAAAGCTCGGTTACGAGGTGGTCGGGGAAATGTTTGAAGAAGTGACTATCCAGCATAATTCAATGGAAAAGTCGCTTATCTCCTCCGACGAAGACACGTTAGCATAATTATGAATTATGAATTATGAGTTATGAGTGAGTTGTGAAATATTTGAATTTTTTAGTGAAAATGCAACTCATAACTCCATCATTCACCACTAACTCACCACCACTCACCACTCCCCTACGCCACTTTATTTTATCAAGCGGATATTAAACGGGTATTTGTAAAGCTTGCCTTCGCTGGCGCGAAGAGCGGCGACTATGGCAAGGATCACGTTTACGATGCCTATCAGCCAAAGCAAAAGAAACCCGATCAGCAGTATAATCAGTAGAATTGAAATAAAATAAAGGATGAGGATGGTAATCTGAAAGTTCAGCGATTCCTTCGCATGAATGGCGACGAACTGCGATTCCTTGTTTTTAATAAGATAGATGATCAAAGGTCCCAGGATGCCTACGCCGGGCACCACGGTAAGCAGATGCGATAACACCGCAAAGGTGCGATCATCACTTGTTGGAGCAACCGGGGGTAAATCTTCAGTACCCAGGAATGTTGTGTTTTCGTACGCCATGGGGGGAGTTTTTTATTAAGTTACTGATATTTTCAATGCCTCAATATTCTATATTAAGTTTGCAGGTTATAAGTTTGCAGGTTATGACCAGTACAAAAATCACTGGTTAGATTAATTCCGTTCTGATGCGTCTTTTTACTTTTTTTGCTGTATGTTGTTTATCCCTCATTTCATTTGTCGTTAACGGCCAGGAATATTACAGGTCGATATTGATCAAACCCGATTCAGCTGAACAGGGAATAAGACTTTTCCTTGGGCGTCTTCAAATGCTCAGCCAGCCGCAATCAGATGAAGCTGAACGACTTTACCGTGACTCACTGGCTGCTGTGCTTATTAATGCAGATCCGGTTTTCGCTAATGGTAAAAACACAATGCCATCAGCACTAGACACCCTGCTTCCCAGGCCTTCTTTCAGATTAATCAACGATCTTTTATGGCTTAACTTCAGGTTATCATCGGATAAAGCTTCAGCGGTTTCATTATTGCAGGTAATGGCCAAATATTATCCTGCTGAAGAATTTGTACAGGGTAATCTTTCATTGGCGTTTAGCCTTACTGGTCAGCAGGATTCTGCAAAAGCTGTGATAAACCTATACCTTCAGCTTAGACCTGAAGGCTATACTTCGTTCCATGTTGCGCGTAGCGTAATTGATAACGGAAGCGAAGCCGGCTTTCCGAAAATCATGAACCTTGGGGCGGACAGCTTTCGCCTCTTCACCGAAAACAAGCTTTATCAATTCCCGGCAAACCTTGACTCATTACGAAACGCCCTGGCTAATACTCTTCTGCATCGCGCCGGAGCGATCAAAGCGCCTGATAAAGTTACCGGCAGACTCATCCTCGACTTTGCCGATCTGACGGTAAAGGACAAGTTATATATTCAAGCACTGCCTTTTTATGATATTGCCACGATATATGATCCCAGCCTGCAACCATCAGTTGCGGAAAGAAAAACAGTAATCGCCGAAGCGGAAAAATCCGTAAACGACACCTTCAAATGGGCAAGCATTTTTTATGCGATACCCTTGCTTTCCTTTGTATTGATTCTTGTAAGCTGGCTCAGGTCGAAGAGAGGAAACGCGAAGCGACCACCCGAAATGAGCTGATAGAGACAGCAGACGGATAGGCCCACCCACCTAAACAGCTTACGAACTAATGGTAAATGGATACGCTGCCAACGGCACGAAAACGCAATTAAACGATTCATCGCCTCTTGACTTTATCTCAATCATTTTGCCATTGTTATCCAAATACCCTTTTACGTAGTTAAACCTGGTGAGCCATTCTTCAATCGCTTTCGCCGACGTACCTGCTTTAACCAGTAAACGATCATCTAATTCGATTAACAGCAGTGGCCGGTCATTGGTTAATATTTCCTGCATTCCCCGTAACGCGTTGTATTCTCCACCTTCGATGTCCATCTTTACAAATCTTATTGGTTGATTTATGTGAAGACTTTTATAGCTATCCAGAGTAGTAGCCGAAACTGTTTCAGATATTTCTCCCCCGGAACCGAACTCACTGATCATTCCGGTATTTAATCCATCACTACTGTCGCTTAATGAAATCGATGATTCGCCGGATGATATAGCTAGTTTTTCTGCAACAATATTTGTGATGCCATTCTGGGAGATGTGACTTGCAAGCCTGGTATAGTTCGATGAAAACGGCTCGAAGGCATAAATTTTACCCGCCTCTTTTACAAGGCCGGAAGCTACCAAAGAGAACAATCCGATATTAGCCCCGATATCAACAAATACATCGCCGGGACGGAGGGAGCTCTCTAAAAATTTTAATTCCTTTTCTTCATATTTCCCCAGGAAATAAAGTTGTTGGGGTATCCAGTCTTTAATATCCAGATCAAGAACAAGAACATTTTTGAATCTTATGGTTTTGGTAACCCCCTCAAAAAGATTTAATGGTTTTATCAATCGTTTGTGCACACCAAAAAAATGATGCTCAAAAACGTTGATTTTGAAAAACAGTTTGAGAACTGATGCAAATATTTGTTTCAGAAACATGAATCTTTATTAAAGCGCTAAACCACTTCCTCTTTATTGGCAAAGTTTAGCATACGCTGCAGAAAACCCAGGAGCTGCTGCATACTTTTTACATCTTCAACTACCAGCAAAAAGAGCTTACCAACCTGCTTCAATTTTGCTTTGTTGGTTTGGGTCTGCAGATATGTTAGTATACTTTGGAAAGTATCAGATTCAAAATAAGGGGAATCAGCCTTATTGATAAAATAACATCTCAGCTGCTCATCTTTCAGCAACATCTTTTCAAAACCGAGATTAACTGCCACCCGCCTTGACCGGACAGTATCAAATAAATCAATGACCTGCTTTGGCAAAGGTCCAAACCTGTCTGCAAGCTCTGTCGCAAATGCCTGCAGTTCTTCCTCGTTTTCACAGTTATCAAGTCTTGTATACAAAGTGAGTCTTTCAGTCACAGACTCAACATAACTATCGGGTATAAGTATTTCCAGGTCAGTATCAACAGTACAATCCTGCACAAAATCATCCTGCTTTGTAATTTCTTCCTTAAACAGTCCCTTAAACTCGGTTCGCTTTAATTCGCGGATCGCTTCATCAAGAATCTTCTGGTACATCTCAAAACCAATCTCGGCCATGAAACCGCTTTGTTCACCACCCAGCATATTACCCGCACCACGAATGTCCAGATCGCGCATCGCTATCTGGAAACCGCTTCCTAATTCACTGTGCTGCTCGAGCGTTTGCAAACGTTTTCTTGAATCATTTGGCAACGAACTCATCGGCGGAGCCATCAGATAACAGAAAGCTTTCTTATTGCTGCGTCCAACACGTCCACGCAACTGGTGCAGATCACTCAAACCAAAATGATGCGCATTGTTGACGATGATGGTATTTACATTCGGAATATCGACCCCGCTTCCACGATGTTTGTACAAACCAGCACGTCATATTTCTTATCAATAAAATCAAGGATTCGTTCTTCCAGCTCATGACCTTCGAGCTGACCATGTGCAAATCCGATGCTCACATCAGGACAAAGGCCCTGGATGAGCGCGGCCATTTCCGCAAGACCAAGAACCCGGTTATGAATAAAAAACACCTGGCCGCCACGTTCAGTTTCATAATAGATGGCATCCCGGATCGTATCTTCATTAAATACAACCACTTCTGTTTGAATCGCCTGCCTGTTCGGCGGAGGTGTGTTCATTATACTCAGATCCCTCGCTCCCATAAGGCTGAACTGTAGCGTTCTTGGGATAGGCGTTGCCGTTAGGGTAAGGCAGTCCACATTTGTCCGCAGCGTCTTGATCTTTTCTTTATGCGCCACACCAAACTTCTGTTCTTCATCAATTACCAGCAGCCCAAGGTCTTTGAACTTCACTTCTTTACCCAGCAATCCATGGGTTCCGATTATGATATCAATCTTTCCTTCCTGTAAACGCTGAAGCACCTCTTTCTTTTCTTTGGAAGATTTGAAACGATTAATATAATCAACCGTTACCGGAAAATCTTTCAAACGATCCTTTAGTGTTTTATAATGCTGGAAAGCCAGGATGGTTGTGGGAACAAGCACAGCCGCCTGTTTACCATCAAGGCAGGTTTTAAATGCTGCCCGGATGGCGATTTCAGTTTTACCAAAACCAACATCACCGCAAACAAGCCTGTCCATCGGGGATGGAGACTCCATATCTTTTTTCACATCGGCCGTAGCTTTTGCCTGGTCTGGTGTATCCTCATATATAAAAGAAGCTTCCAGTTCAGTTTGCATGTAATTATCAGGAGCATGTGCAAAACCTTGCTGAGCCTTTCTCTGAGCATAAAGCTTGATCAGATCAAATGCAATCTCTTTAACCTTGATCTTGGTTTTTTCCTTAAGTTTTGACCAGGTATCGCTACCAAGTTTATTTACTTTTGGTATCGTTCCTTCCTTACCGGTATACTTTGAGATCTTATGGAGTGAATTGATGTTCACATAAAGGATATCACTATCCTTATAAATGATTCTTACCGCTTCCTGGATTCTGCCATTTGCTTCAATCTTTTGTAAGCCACTGTAACGTCCAACACCATGATCAATATGCGTCACATAATCTCCCGGCTGCAGTTCGCGCAGGGTCCGGAGGGTAAGTGCCTTATTTTTATTATAAGCCTGCTTAACCTTGTATTTGTGATAACGTTGAAATATCTGGTGATCTGTATAACAAACAGCTTTGATGCTTTCATCAATAAAACCTTCGTGTACCGAAACCGGGATTGGTATAAACTGAATTTCCGCCCGCAGATCCTCAAATATACTGTGAAGTCTTTCCAGCTGCTTTGGGTTCTCGGCAAAAAGATAAAGCGTATAATTTTTTGCCATCCAGCTTTTCAAATCGGCAATAAGCATATCAAACTGGCGGTTAAAGGCTGGTTGAATACGAGTTTGAAATTCTATAATAGCAAAATCTTTATTACCTCCAAAAACCGATGGTTTCGGACCAAAGCTTAGCAACTGCCTTTCGAGCAATTTGTCTTCAACCAGTTGTGCCGTTACAAAATCTTCAGGCTTAACTTCTATCTTTTCAATTTTGTCTTCCTCTTCCTTTTTTCCATAACTACCCGAATCGCGGAGCTCAAGAAATAGTTGCAGGTCTTCCTCCTGGGTGATGATGCGGTCGCGGGTGAGTTCCCAATCCTGCATCCAGATTACAGTATTAGCAGGTAAGAAGTCGAAAAGCGAAACTTTATCCTGGTCCTCGAACTGTGTTTCTATATTGGGGATTATATTTACCTGTAACAGCTTGCGTTCACTAAGCTGGGTTTCAGGATCAAAGATCCGGATTGAATCAACATCATTACCAAATAGTTCAAGCCGGTAAGGTTTTTCGTTCCCAAAAGAATAGATATCGAATATGCCACCTCTTAAAGCAAACTGTCCGGGTTCATAAACAAAATCAGTCCTTTCAAACCCATAGTTCACAAGCTTTTCAATCATACCATCGATATCGAGGTTCTGGTTGGTTTTGATCTGTATAATATTACCAGAAAGAACATTCGGTAAAATCACTTTTTCGAAGATGGCTTCGGGATATGTGATGATGATCTTTTTGTTGCCGCCACCGCTCCATTTCATCAGCGTTTCTGCTCTCAACATCACATGACTGCTATTGAGCAAACGGAAATTTTTGCGATTTTTGAAAGAAGAAGGAAAGTAAAAAAGATCCAGTGCGTTTGTCAGGTTCTCCAGCGTATTGTGGAGGTAGGCCGCATATTCCGCATCTTCACAAATCACAACATGATTAAGTGAGGACGATTTCGGGTGTTGAAATACTCCATTTATTACGAATGCGGGGGAGCTACCCTGTAGGTTTTTTAGATGTATATGTTCAGGTTGCTCATAGGACAACCTGTCCGCCAGTTCAAAAAGGCGGGGGCTGTTTTTATATCCATCGAGCAAAGTTTGCAAATTCATATTGCGGCGCAAAGTTACTGATACTTGGTGAGATGAAGGATTTATTGAGTCATATATATCTCTCTTTTAGTACATTTAGAAAAAGCTAACACATGCTACAGCCATGGCGAATTGGAAAGGTTATCAAAATAACCGAAGAAACACCGAGCACCAGGCGATTCTGGATCGAGGTTCCCGAGCTCGAAAACTTCGATTTTAAACCGGGCCAGTTTGTTACCCTGGATCTTCCTATTCACGAAAAACCCAACAAGCGCTGGCGAAGTTATTCGATCGCTTCCTGGCCAGACGGAACCAATGTTTTTGAATTGATCATTGTCTTGCTGGAAGGGGGATTGGGAACGAATTATCTTTTTAACGAAATTTCAGTGGGTTCAGAATTAACGCTGCGGGGACCCCAGGGTGTTTTTGTGTTACCTGAAGCAATCGAGAAGGATCTGTTCTTTATTTGTACCGGAACAGGGGTAGCACCTTTCCGTGCCATGGCCCATCATATCCTGAATCATAATATTCCGCATAAAACAATCTACCTGATTTTTGGTTGCCGGAAATTTGGTGACGCTTTATATGGAAAGGAATTAAAAGAACTCGCCAGGGAGATGCCTAGTTTCCAGTACTTACCTACTTATTCAAGGGAAGAGCCTGTTAACTATGATCACCTGATCCGAATTGGTTATGTTCACCAGGTTTATGAGGAGATCTGTAAACAAGCGAATGGCACACCAGCCTCCTTCTTTTTATGCGGATGGAAAAATATGATTGATGAAGCAAAACAAAGAATCACGGCGATGGGTTACGATCGGAAATCGATTCACCAGGAATTATACGGATAAAGACCGTTCTATTAAAACCCTGAATTTTTAAGATTATCCTTTCTTGGTGGAACCTTGGGAGAGATTTCGTGAGTATCAGAAGATTTATCTTCTCTTGAAGTTTTCATACTGATCACGGGTATATGCAATTGCTTCATTTGCTGCTCCAGGGAAGCGTTATCACGTTGAAGATCAAGGATTTCAGAGTGATTCGAAAGCATTTCATTTTCGAGTTCGATCACCTTTTTCCGAAGGGAGACAATCTGCCGGCTTCTAAAAATAAAACCCAGAAAAACAGCAGTTGTTACTATAGCGACAAGCAACAAGGCGTTGATATTCAATTGAATTGCAAGCATAATTAGCGCGATTTCGTTTTAGGTTTCTCATCGGTAAGGGATTAGGTCCGGGTTGGCTGACCATAAGCTAAGCTAATAATTAAAGCTTGTAATTCATAGTTACGGACTTTTTTACCTGCCAGATCGGCCGGTTTAATAAATTACCCGGGAAACCTGGTTTCGGATTATTTCCGCCACCATATTTGCCTGGATCCGCTCCTGCTTCATAGAATCCCGGTACCTGATGGTTACTGTGCCATCTTCCTTAGACTGGTGATCTACAGTTATACAAAAAGGTGTGCCAAGGGCATCCATCCGGCGGTAACGTTTTCCAATCGCGTCCTTTTCCTCATAAAAACAGCGAAAATGGGATTTACATTTGTCAAATATTCCCTGGGCGATTTCTGGTAACCCGTCTTTTTTGGTCAAAGGAAAAATAGCCAGCTTTATAGGAGCCAGCCTGGGAGGGAATCTCAGCACAACCCGGCTATCCGGTTTCTCAGCTGTGCTAAGATCTTCTTCATAATAAGCTTCACTTAGGATAAGCAAAACCGTGCGGTCGAGACCGATTGAAGTTTCAATTACATAAGGAATATAGTTCTGGTTGATTTCTGTATCGAAGTATTGCATTTTCTTTTTGCTGAACTCCTGGTGATTTTTCAGGTCAAAATCGCCACGGGAATGAATTCCCTCAACCTCCTTAAATCCGATCGGGAACTCATACTCGATATCACAGGCTGCCTTGGCATAATGAGCCAGTTTCACATGGTCATGGAAACGGTATTTTTCTTTTGGGATTCCAAGCTCAAGGTGCCACTGCATACGTTGAACTTTCCAATATTCATACCATTTCCCTTCGGTGCCGGGTCGTATGAAAAACTGCATTTCCATCTGCTCAAATTCACGCATCCTGAATATAAATTGCCGTGCTACAATCTCATTACGGAAAGCTTTTCCAATCTGGGCGATACCAAAAGGTATCTTCATACGGCCTGTTTTCTGTACGTTCAGGAAGTTTACAAATATGCCCTGGGCGGTTTCAGGTCTCAGGTAAATTTCACTGGCATCTTCGGCCACGGATCCTACGGAAGTTGAAAACATCAGGTTAAACTGGCGCACTTCAGTCCAGTTAGCAGTTCCGCTGACACCACATTTTATGTTGTGGGTTTCTATCAGTTTTTTGAGACCTTCAAAATCATCAGCCGCGATAAGGACATCCATTTCGGCGAGTAAAGATTGCGCTTCTTCTGGCTTGCCTTCGTCTTCAAGTTTTTCGGCAGCTGCCTCGATCAGGTGATCAACCCGGTATCTTTTCTGGCTGTCTTTGTTGTCGATCATAGGATCGCTGAAATTGTCAACATGGCCGCTGGCCTTCCAAACGGTGGGATGCATGAAAATAGCGGCATCAATGCCCACGATGTTCTGATGCATCTGGGTCATGCTTTTCCACCAATGATCTTTTATGTTTTTTTTGAGCTCAGAACCCCACTGCCCATAATCATAGACTGCACTAAGCCCGTCGTAAATTTCACTCGATTGGAATATGAAGCCGTACTCTTTGCAGTGCGATATAATTGCCTGGAACTTATTTGAATCTGTCGACATAATGGCGGCAAAGATAAGATGAAGCATTTGAAAACTTACTTCAACTTATCGTTGTTAAGATGTCTTTCGGCATCCCGGGCATTCTTCTTTTGAATATTTTTTTCGAGTGCATCGGTAAGATCAACACCTGTCTGGTTGGCGAGACAGATGAGTACCCAAAGCACATCGGCTATCTCGTCTGCCATATCTTTTCCACCATCTGAAGCTTTAAACGATTGGTCACCATATTTCCTCACCATCAGCCGGGAAAGTTCACCAACCTCTTCCACCAGGATGCCAAGATTTGTGAGTTCAGAAAAATAGCGGACACCCACTGTCCTGATCCACTGATCCACCGATTCCTGGGCTTCTCTTAAAGTAATATCTGTTACGGTTGCTGACATATGCTGATAGTTTATTCGGCAGGATTGACTTGAAATTTACATTGATTTTAATTTTGGATGCAGTTGTGGTTTATCACTGTTCTGAAAGTTAGCAGAGCCAGCGTTCAGGATTAATTTCATAGTGAAAACTTTAATAATGGTCGATTATTCCTTGTTTTTCGAATCAATCACGATAGTCACCGGCCCATCATTGATCAGTTCCACTTTCATATCTGCCCCGAAAACGCCAGTGGCAATGGATTTACCGAGTTCTTTTTCGATTGCGCGGATCATCAACTCATAAAGAGGCACGGCAACCGGCGGTTTCGACGCCTTTATATAAGAGGGTCGATTTCCTTTTTTGGTAGAGGCGTGTAAGGTGAACTGGCTCACTAGAAGCAGTTCTCCATCGCAATCTTTCAGGGAGAGATTCATCACACCGCCTGAATCTTCAAAGATCCGGAGGTTTACAATTTTGCCGGAGAGCCAGCATACATCTTCCTCGTTGTCAATATCCTCAATTCCTACCAGGACCAACAAACCTTTATTGATCGAACCTCGTATACTATTATCTATAGTCACCGCAGCCCTTGATACCCGTTGAATAACCACTTTCATCCGTTTATTTTTATTTTTCATTTGTCAGATGCCGTGCACAGTGCACGACACAAGCCGGAACGCAACCTAAGTATCTGACTGCGTAGTCCCAGGTCAGCGGGACGTTGGTTTATAAGGCCCGTTTTATTTCCGTAACAGCCCAACTTGCCAAAGCCGAATTTTTTACCTTTAGAGAATGAAGGTAGATATTTCGAAAGAGATCAGGTTTACAACTGCCCGGAGCGGAGGTGCAGGAGGGCAGAATGTAAATAAAGTCGAAACCATGGTTTCGGGATCGTTTCATATTGCTAATTCCATGGTTCTCAATGAGGAACAAAAAGAAATTCTTGGCAGGAAGCTGACCAACAAAATAAATTCGGAGGGCTTTTTGCAACTTAAAAGCCAGGTTCATCGTTCTCAGTTAGCGAATAAGGAAGAAGTGGTGAAAAAGATGGCGAACCTGGTTGAGCATGCACTCACGAAAAAGAAGCCCAGGCTGGCAACAAAACCATCAAAGGCAGCCAAACAAAAACGACTGGAATCGAAAAAAAAGGATGCTGTTCATAAACAAAACAGGCAGAAGATCCGGAATAATTTTGACTGAATAACCAGGGACTAACCATCTTACAATAAGCAGGACCTGGAACTAATTGAAACAATCATCCACCTTATGCAACCTGCTAACATTATGAATTCTGCCAAAATCAAACTCGTGGTATTCTGCACTGGTCTAATGATTTTTCTTGGGTCCTGCCAGAAACAACTCAAGTTTGACCGCGCGCAGGAGAAAGATCATAACCTCGTGATCGATTTCAGGGCTATCGTTGACACAGCTGATCTCTTATTTGGCACCGAATACCGAAACGTGTTTAATGAGCCATATAAGGTGAGCGCATTCAAGTTTTATATACATGCTATCCAGATGATTAATACGGATTCAGGAAAGGTTTTCGAAATTCCGAAAGACAAATATTATCTGGTAAATTTTGCCGATTCAGCTTCCACCCAAATCAAGATTGGTGTTCAACCTTATAAATATAACCGCATTGCCTTCACGCTTGGGGTTGACAGTGCCCGCAATGTAAGCGGCGCCCAGACGGATGCCCTTGATCCCGGAAAGGGCATGTTCTGGACCTGGAACACCGGCTATATTATGGCAAAACTGGAAGGAAATTCACCTTTAGCTTCCACCCCCAATAATGCCTTTGAATATCATATCGGCGGTTTTAAGACAGGCGAAAATGTCGTTGAAAAAGTGACACTGCTTTTTCCATTTACCACGGAGATTGATCTGAAACCGGGTAAAACAACGGATATGTCCATATCAGCTAATGTAAATGCCTGGTTTTATAATCCACATGATATCATGATAAGCGCCAACCCAACTTGTATGACCCCCGGAACGCTGGCCGTACAAATTGCGGAAAATTACCGGAAAATGTTTACTGTTGTGGATATTGTGAATGAGCCTTGACAACCCGCTGGACTATATTAATAACTATCGCTTTTTTCTTTCTGGCCATATTGGTCAATGCCTGTAAAAAAAACGGGGACAGCGGCGCATACACCACACCGTTATCATTCAAAGTTCCCGATGGTTTTCCCGCACCGGTTTATGATTTCAGTACTAACCCATTAACCCAGGAAGGTTTTGACCTGGGTAAGAAATTATTTTACGATGGCAGGCTGTCGAAAGACGGCAACTTTCCCTGTGCTTCCTGTCACCAGCAGTTTGCCGGCTTTGCCACACTTGATCATGATCTCAGTCACGGTTTCAATAACCAGTTCACAACCCGGAATGCGCCAGGTTTATTTAACCTGGTTTGGCAGAAACAGCTGCATTGGGACGGCGGTATCAACAACCTTGAAGTACAACCGCTGGCGCCGATTACTGCTACCAATGAAATGGCTGAAGACATAAATAGTGTCGTGGCTAAGTTGAAGGAAGACGCAGAGTATCGCCGGATGTTTGCTGCTGCATTTGGGGATGGTGAGATTACCAGCCAGCGTATGTTGCTTTCACTCACACAGTTTATGGGAATGATGGTTTCTTCGAATTCGAAATATGATAAGATGAAACGCGGACAGGCAGTGTTTAATTCTAATGAGCAGGCGGGTTATGATATATTTAAAGCTAAATGCGTTTCATGTCATACCGAACCGATGTTCACCGATTTCAGTTACCGGAATACCGGCTTACCTCTAAATTCAACACTCAGGGACCTGGGAAGAATGCGTATCACAAACAGATCGCAGGATTCATTAAAATTCAAGGTTCCAAGTCTGCGAAACGTTTTTCTCACTTATCCATATGGACATGATGGGCGTTTTGGATCAATAGGCCAGATGCTTGATCATTATAGTACAGGTGTGAAGAAAAGCCCGACACTTGATCCTTCTTTAGCAAATGGGATCAGCTTATCATTTAATGACCGCTATTACCTGGTCCAGTTTCTTGGCACACTCACAGACTCTGTGTTTCTCAATGATAAACGTTTTGCGCAGCCATGAGATTACCAATTTGGCCAGCCATAACCAATTTCCTTTTCCTTAATTTTGAGCCCTTACTAATAAAAAGAATTTTTTGAGCGGAATAAAAAAACTTGCTGGCCAGACTTTGTGGTACGGTGTTCCAAGGATTTTCGGGAGATTTCTAAATTTCGGTATCAGCCTGTTGGGTTTCCGACTTTATGACCCCGGCGCTTCATCTTTTTATACCCAGATTTTTGCGGTGATTCCATTTTTATCCATTTTGTTTACATATGGGCTTGAAACGAGCTATTTCCGTTTTGCACAAACGCATGATAGAAGGAAACTCTACAACACACTCAATGTTTCAATTATTGTTTCAACCATTCTCTTAACCCTGCTACTGTTTTTGTTCAAAGATTCATTGGTCAGTTTTCTGGAGATGGAAAAACATCCTGCGTTCGTAACATGGATGTTATGGATTGTTTTCTTTGACACACTGATTGTTATACCAATGGCTAAATTAAGATTGGAAGAGCGACCAAAGAAATATGCATTCATCAACTTTTTTGGCATCATACTTAACATCTCCCTCGTTTTATTTTTCTACTATATCGCAAAACCGGCATATGAAGCCGATCAACGATCTTTTCTCGGAAGTTTTTTTGATCCTAAGGTTGGCGTCGGTTATTTTATTTTGGCCAATGTAATTGCAAGTGGTGCAACCTTATTGGCGTTATGGAAAGAATTTGCTGATTTCAGGTTTGAATTTGATAAGAAGTTGTGGCGGGAGGTTATGAAGTATTCCTATCCCCTGCTGATCGTCGGTACGGGAGGAATGATCAATGAGATGTTAAGCCGTGCGGTTTACCAGAAGATCCTGCACGATGACCCCGCACGCGAAGAGTTTGAACTTGGTGTTTTTGGTGCGAACTATAAACTGGCTATACTGATCACCATTTTTATACAGGTGTTTCGTATGGCTGCAGAGCCTTTCTTTTTTAACCAGTCGAAAAACGAGGGTGCACAAAGAACATATGCAAGGGTGATGAAATTTTTTGTGATCGCCTGTTGTTTTATGTTTCTTGTGATCAGTTTGTTTTTAGACGTGTGGAAATTCCTTATTGCTTCCAAACATCCTTCATATGCCCAGGGTATAAATATCGTTCCGATACTGGCTATGGCAAGCATTTTCCTTGGCATCTATTATAACTTGTCGGTCTGGTATAAACTGACAAATAAAAATATGATTGGTGCTTATGTGACCATTGGCGGGGCGGTCATCACTATTGTCCTGCTATTCATTTTGATACCCAATTATCGTTATATGGGTGCTGCCTGGGCCACATTTATCTGTTATGCATTTATGATGGTTGTGAGTTATAAGCAGGGACAGAAATATTATCCCATCCCCTATCCAACAAAAAAACTGACAACTTACTTAGTGATTTGTGCGCTGCTATACATTATACATGAGCTGATCATTCGTTCATTGGATCGCAATGCAGGCTACTATCATTGGATCTACTATGGCACCAGTTTTATCTTTTTGGGATTGTTTAGCTGGTTGATTCTTAAAGTTGAGAGGCGTGAACTGGTAAATTTGCCGGTGGTGGGTAAATATGTAGAGCGTTTTGTTTGAGTATTATTCTTCTTGCTGTCGATCCTACATTTTTCGATTTTCCGGCGTTGAGTGAAATTTAATGGATACTGCGAATGCAGAGATCTCTCATATTGCTGGTTAGTTATTGTCGCAGAACGAGTTATGATTCCTCTTTTAATAATTATACCCTCTCTAATTGACAAAATGCAAGGTAATATTTTGATATAATAAGAATTATCACAATCCCTGGAAAAAGTTAAAAGCAGTATGAGGGCTGGATTTTCCGGCATTCGTAATATCTCAAGGTCGGTTCATCACTAATTTTAACATCATACAATTCTGAAAATGAAATATATAATCTTAGGACTATTCTTCTTCATGAGCCTGGCGATACAGGCACAACAAAAAAACGTTTTCCTTGATGCCGCCTTCTGGCAAACCAAACCCGGACCGGATGCCATCAAGTTTGAAATTGAAAAAGGCAATAACCCGGCTGAGTTCAACCCATCCAATTTCGATCCCGTGGTTTTGGCCATTAACGGTGGAGCCCCAAATGAATCGGTCAAGTACCTGTTGGAACAAAAAGGTAATGATATAAACAAACTTACCCATGACGGTCGCACATATATTTTCTGGGCCGCAAGCAGGGGTAACACCGAATTGATGGAACATCTCATTTCCAAAGGAGCAAAAATTGCCGGTCAGCAGGACAACCACGGTTATTCAGTTTTGAACTTTGCCGCAAACGGTGGCCAGAAGGATATCAAAGTTTATGATCTCTGTCTGAAAAATGGCGCGGATCTCAAAAAAGATCTTACCCATGAAGGTGCCAATGCTTTGTTACTGGTATTACCTTCTGATGCTGATGGTAAACTCACTGAATATTTCATTTCCAAAGGACTAAGCCTGAAAAGCACCGATGCGCAGGGCAATACTGCATTCAACTATGCAGCACGTGCCGGTAATATAGAGTTGATGAAAACGCTTAAAGCCAAAGGTATCCCCTATACCGACAACGCCATGATTATGGCAGCGCAAGGCAGCCGACGTGGCGCAGCGCCGATAGAAACTTTCCAGTACCTGGAAACCTTAGGCATTAAGCTAAACGTACTCAGCAAAAATGGTGAAAACGTATTGCACCTGATCGTACGTCGCCCGGGGCAGGACAAGATGATCCAATATTTCCTGGACAAAGGTGTAAAGGTTGACCAGGCAAACAATGACGGCAATAATGTGTTCATGAATGCGGCTGCTGTTAACCGTGAGCCTGGAACACTTGAACTGCTTCGTCCAGGCATCGCCGATATCAATAAGGCTAACAAGGATGGACTCACTGCACTGACAATGGCAGTCCGCGGCAATAGTCCTGAAGTTGTAGAATACCTGGTAGAAAAAGGTGCTAAAACAGATGTAAAGGATTCCAGAGGTGATAACCTTACTGTTTACCTGCTGGATGCCTATAACCCGCGCCAGTCAAAGGAATTCGAGGCTAAACTTGAAATTCTGAAAAAAGCTGGACTGGATATCAGGGCCGTTCAGCCAAATGGAAATACACTTTATCACCTGGCCGTAGCTAAAAACGATGTTAACCTGCTGAAGCTCGTAAGTACATTGAACGTGGATGTCAACGCCACCAACAAGGAAGGCTTCACCGCTTTGCACAAGGCAGCAATGCTGGGTAAGGATGATGTTGTGATGAAGTACCTGATTTCTGTTGGTGCCAGGAAGGACATCAAGACCAGTTTCAGTGAAACCGCATTTGACCTTGCCAGTGAAAATGAAAATTTTTCTAAACAAAACGTCTCTCTCGGGTTTTTAAAATAATAGTATGCAGTTTTACAGGATGGCTCTGGTGATAGTTGCGATTTGTGCGTCTTTTGTTCTTCCGGCACAAACCACAAAGTATAAGTGTATGGTGCAGATGTCGAATTATGTTGGAGAAGGCGCTTACATAGTAGTATCATTGATTGATCCGAAAGGTGCTTATGAAAAAACATTATCAGTGATGGGTTCCGATAAGGAATGGTATCCTGATATAAAAGAATGGCACAAGGCTTACAAGAAAAAACCCACCAATATCAGCGCTATCACCGGTGCTTCAGTAGCAGGCGGTGATCGCAGCGTGGTGACACTTGAAATGGAAACGGCTAAGATCAATGCGGGTTATACACTACGATTTGAAAGTGCAGTGGAAGACAAAGAATACCATGTAAAGGATCTTGAAGTTCCGCTAACTACCGAAGGACTTGGCAGCAAAAAAGATGGCACCAACTATATACGTTACGTGCGTTTCAGTGCCAACTAATATTTCTTAATTGATATGATCATATCTGTCTGGAGATACAGCCACCTTTTATTGGCTGTATCTTCTTTTTTATTGCTCACCCTGGCTTCGGTAACGGGCATTATGCTGGCTTTTGAACCTATTGCCGGCAAGATGCAGGAGTACCGCGTACACGGTGCAGAAAAGCTGAGCCTGGCAGAAGTGGTACCCCTGGTTAAGAATAATTATAAAGATCTTCAGAAATTAAATGTTGATGATAATGGCTTTGTGGTTCTTGAATGGACAGACGAAGCTGGTATTGCAAAGAAATCATACATCGATCCCCGGGATGGTAAGATCCTCGGTGCTGTAAAGGAACAATCTGAATTTTTTAAATGGGCCACTGCACTTCACCGTTCTTTGTTCCTTCATGAGACCGGCCGTTTTCTAGTGGGGCTTGCTTCTTTTCTGCTTATCCTTATCGGGCTTTCAGGCATCATCCTCGTGATCCAGCGGCAAAAGGGTATCCTGCGTTTTTTCGCCCACATTGAACGACTAAACTGGGCTCAATACTATCATGTGGTTTTCGGTCGGGTGGTGCTGTTCCCAATTATATTTATTGCTGCCACGGGTACTTATTTAACAGTGACACGTTTTGAATGGATAAATGCTGCTGAAGCAAAGCTGCAGGCAGAGACCGATAACCTGGCAGAAGAGCCGGCTCATAATGTAAAAGATTTCCCGCTTTTCAGGGAATTAAAGCTCTCAGCATTGCAGTCGCTCGAGTTTCCTTTTTCTGAATTCCCTGAAGACTATTATACTATCAGGCTGCATGATCGGGTTGCAATGGTGAACCAGTTTACAGGGAATGTAATTGCAGGAAAAAATTATTCTACTGCGGCAAAGCTGAGTGCTTTTAGTCTGCGTTGGCACACCGGACGGAATGGGATCATCTGGGCGATTGTACTCGCAATCAGTTCCGGTTATATTCTCTTTTTTATCTATTCCGGTTTTGTAATCATGTGGCGCCGGAGGGCGAATGTGTTGAAAAACAAGTTTAAGCCTGATGAAAGCCCGGTAGTGATTCTTGTTGGTTCTGAAAACGGCACCACGATGCGTTTTGCGCGGGCAGCCTTTCAACAGTTGGTAACCCAGGGAAAAAAGGTTTACCTGACCGATATGGATAAATACCGCAGCTTTCCTTTGATGGAACAGTTGATCGTGATGACCAGTACTTATGGTCTCGGTGATCCGCCCTCCAACGCAAATCATTTTTCTTCGAGGTTATCGAAATATCCACAGGATCATGTTTTTGGCTTTTCGGTCCTGGCTTTTGGTTCCCGGACTTATGCTGACTATTGCAAATTCGGCCTCGAGGCTGATTTGATGTTGAGTCACAAACAATGGGCATCCCGAAGCACGGAAGTGTTTACCGTAAACGACCGGTCACCTGAAGACTTTGCTGCCTGGTGCAATGCCTGGTCGCAGCACACAGGCATGACCGTTAGCCTGACACCGGATTTGATTGGCACAGAAAATCACAAGGATTTGCGCAGGATGATAGTAAAAGATAAAACAGTGATGGCTGCTGCTGATGATACTTTCCTGATACGTTTAACGCCCCCGAAAAAAGCAAGGGTCCGATCCGGCGATCTGCTTGCTATATATCCCGCCAATGATCATCGCGAGCGTTTGTATTCTATAGGCACGATCGATAAAGAGATTCAGCTGAGCGTAAAATATTACCACCAGGGACTAGCTTCAACATTTCTAGATGCCCTCTCTTCCGGTACTTCAATCCAGGCACGCATCGTGAAAAATGAACATTTTCATTTTCCTGTCAAAGCATCTTCCGTGATTATGATTTCGAACGGTACGGGCATCGCACCGTTTTTGGGAATGATCAGTGATAACAAAAAGAAAGTTCCGGTTCATTTATATTGTGGTTTTAGGTTTCAGCGATCTTTCGTTTTGTATGAGGATTTTCTCCTGGAACAAAAAGCTGCCGGACAGCTGGAATCCCTGCACTTAGCCTTATCCCGCGAAGGCGCAAAGGAATATGTAATGACTTTGTTGTCGCGCTCTGCTGCTAAGATTGGTAGTCTGCTTGCCAGCGGTGGTGTGGTAATGATCTGCGGATCTCTCGCCATGCAGAAAGATGTGCTCGAAGTGTTGGGAGATATCTGTAAAGCTCAAGCTGGGTTGGATGTGGATACGCTACATTTAAATGGAAAGATCCTTACGGATTGTTACTAAAACTTTCCAAATCTCTAACTTTCAAACTTATTATTCTTTTATCATGTATTCATCCAGGTTAAGGTTTTTCGATTTATAGAACTTTCCGTTTTCTGAAATCATAATACAACTGTATTCAGGAAAGCGTTCAAGGAGTTTCATTCCCTTGCCTTTTCCGAGCACCATAATAGAAGTGCTGAATCCGTTTGCCATTTCAGCATCTGGTCCGAATACTGTTACGCTGATCAACCCTGTCGCCGGGTAGCCAGTTAAGGGGTTGATGATATGCGAATATCGTTTGCCATTGATTTCAGCATACTTCTCATAACTACCTGAAGTAACAACTGCGCCTTCTTTTAACGGGACCACTGCATAAAGTTTGTTCTTCTGAAAAGGATTGGTAATGCCTATGTTCCATGGTGATCCATCAGGCTGAGTGCCCCAGGTGTTCATATCTCCCGATCCATTAACGATACCTGCCCTGATGCCTTTCTTCAACATTATATCCCGGCAACGATCAGCAGCATAACCTTCTCCGAGCGCGCCAAAACCAATCTTCATGCCTTTTTCTTTAAGTAATATCGTGGAGTTTAAAGTATCGATGATAATGTTCCTGTATCCCACTTTTTCTTTTGCTTTACGAACCTGTTCCGATGTTGGTTTCACTGTCATGCTGCCATCAAAAATCCAGATCCTTTCCATTGCGGCGAAGCTGATATCAAATGCGCCATTCGTGAGCTTTGAAAGACTGATAGCTCTTTGTGTCAGTTGCAACAATTCCTTATCAACTATTACAGGCTTTATTCCGGCATTTTTATTTATTCTTCCAACCTGTGTAGTATCTATCCAATCTGAGATCAGGTACTCGATTCTCCTGATTTCCGCGATACAGCTATCGATATATTGTTCGGCAGTGATGGAGTCCTTTGCAACAATGGTGATATCAAATCGGGCACCCATCAATTTTGTAGTTCGGGTGCGTAATGTTTGAGCTGTTGTTGCAAAAAAACAATTGAAAAAAAATGCTGCCAGGAAAAACTTCATGCATCGAAATTAGACTTATCTATATCAGAGTCACAAAGAAAGAAAACGCGAAGATTTGTTTAATAATCCTAATTTGAAATTCTAAACCCCAATCAAAATGAATCCAAACAAAACATTATGGGAAAAAGGTGATTTCACACAAATTGCTGAAACTATGCGGGAAAGTGGTACTGAATTTGTCGGGGGACTCGGGATTACCAAAGGTCTTAAAGTTCTTGATTTAGGTTGTGGTGATGGTACTACTGCTATTCCTGAAGCTAAGCTTGGAGCAGAAGTGCTGGGTGTTGACATAGCCAGCAATCTTGTTGCTGCAGGAAATCTCCGGGCTAAAGAAGAAGGCCTTGCAAATTGTAATTTCCAGGAAGGCGATGCATCTGACCTGAAAGACCTGGAAGACGAAAGTTTTGATCTTGTTGTCAGCATCTTTGGAGCTATGTTCGCGCCCAAACCATTTGATGTTGCAAAAAAAATGGTTAGGGTTACGCGTCGTGGTGGAAGAATCGTGATGGGAAACTGGATACCGGGAGACCCAACGCTGGTGGCACAGATATTAAAGATCAGTTCCGCATATACACCGCCTCCACCTGAAGATTTCATCAGCCCTATGTTGTGGGGTGTGGAAAGCAATGTTATAGAACGTTTTGTTAATGCGGGTATACCAAAGGAAAATATAACTTTCGCCAGGGAAAGTTTCACTTTCAGATCGCCTGATTCACCGGCAGAATTCGTAAATAAATTCAAAAACTTTTACGGTCCCACTATGAATGCTTTTGAAGCTGCAGAGAAAAATGGAAAGGCTTCGCAACTACAAGACGAGTTGACAACTTTGTTTAATAATCAAAACAAAAGCACAGATTCAAATAAGACTTCGATACCTGCGACTTTTCTTAAAGTAACAGTGGTGGTTTAATAAACAATTCATATCACACATAAAAAGTACCAACCTTCTTTGATTTCAACTTTGATTTCATAGATGGATTGCGTGAAATCAACACATTTAGGTTGTCTTCCAATTTTGACTTTATAGCGGCACGATTCTTTTGTTTTCTATATAAAACATAGTTATGGTAAACAATGATAATCCAATCGTCGTGGAGACCACAAAGGAATTTCGTGTCCCGGTCGAACAACTCTATGAGGCCTGGAACAGTGAAGAAAAATTGAAAGAATGGTGGCATCCCTTTAATAAAAATTTATCCAGGGTAGTTAATGACCTGAAGCCAGGCGGAACTGTAGAATATGAGTTTGACGGAGATAAAAAATTTCATATTAGCGGTGAGTATCAGGAAGTTGTTGAGAATAAAAGGTTGGTGTACAGCTGGAGCTGGGACCTTGAACATAATGAAATGAAAAATGGCGATTACACACTAACTATTGATTTTATTCCCGGGGAAGGCAAAAGCCGGCTGAACGTTAAACAGGAAGGATTCATAGACGAAAAATCGACAGACATACACAAGCAAGGCTGGGATCGCGGACTGGAAGCACTGAGATCTTATCTGGAGGAAAATAGTACCGGCAATGAGCCAAAAACCGAAAGCCCAAAGTCGCAGGGACAAACCATGAAATCGGAGGAGCAGCCCGGATCAAAGGAAAAAGCCCAATCCACCAAAAATACCAAAGTCCAACCTAAAGCAAAGAATGAAGGCAATAACAAGGAAAAGAACAAGGATCAGGCTAAAGAAAAAAGCGAAGGTCAACCTGAAGTAAAAACAACTGCAAAGACCGAAGCAAAAACCAGTAAGCAACCTGTAGTAGAAAGTCAGGAACAACCTGAAGAAAAAACAAGCGGAAAGCCCGAAGCTAAAACCAGTGAACAACCGGCGGCAGAAAGTCAGGGACAATCCGAAACAAAAGCTGAAGGACAACCACAACAAGCAAAAGCCGAAGGACAACCAGCGCCCAAAGATGAAGGGGCTTCAACAGGCAAAGGACCAAAACCTATTGGCCCGAATCAACAAACCTGGGATAACCCAAAGCCAGGGGAAGAATTGAAAAAGGAAATTGATGACCAACTGGCTAAGCTGAAAAAACTTGGAGAAAATCCAAGCGACCACGATCCTAAAATGGATGAACTAAATAAAAAGCACGATATCGAAAGCAGGAATGAAGGTCCTGAGCACGAGAAAAAATCTGAAAAAAATACGCAGGATGATTTCGATCCGGCTAAGCATAAAACTGAAGCGCCTGCGCATTAGAGTGATTTATGAAATTCATATACCGCATTATATCTATGCGGTTTTTTTTGTGATCAATCTTCAATTTTGCCGGTGTTTGTAAATTCGAAAAAGTCAAGATTCATTTGGCCATGCTCCACAATATGAACCTTCAGTTTATGAGTACCTCTTTCCATTTTTATGGTTGTGAGTGAATCCACTTTGTTCCAATGATGCCACTGTCTCCAGTCAATTGTATCCTTAACGTCGTTTGTTGAAGGAACTACTAAATGACCTGCTACGGACTGTCCGTCTAAGTCCAGCGAAATAATTCCATCTCCATTTGCAGTGTACATCATACCAACGCGGTAAAATGCAGCTTGATTAACATGAACTGTGTAGTTTATCCATTCACCTGGCATTGTCCAACCAACGTATAATTGATTTGAATCCGGGGCGACTTTATTGTAAGGATTATTATCAATTAAGCGCGTCTTGGTGTAGGATATATCCACACCTTCATGGATGCGAAATTCGTTAAGCAAATTTCCATTTACCGGGTTTAATTTCCCACTTCCATTATTTACACTATCCATATCATGATAAGCAACTCCTTCACCCCCTGTATCAAAATATTCGCATTCAACACGGCCAGGGATTTCCTGCATTTTCTTTTTGTAGGATTCATCCGGATTAAAAGAAGGCGCACACCCGGCTATAAAATTAACCAGGAGTAATATAACATTAAATTTCATTTAGCAATTATTGGAAGAATACCGATCGGCACTGCCATCTTGAGGCTATATCTCTATAATAAAATCTACATCGATTCTGAATTACTCAACCGGAGCCAACTTCTGTCCCAATTGTTGATACAGATCTAAAAAATCGTAACTGTTCCAGGCTTCCGCAATTTTGCCATCAGCAACCTTTACCATACAGATACCTGAAAATGTTACAGGCTTCCCGCTTTCTGTATGGATAGCTGAAACCGTTGTCCTGGCTGATTCAATATCATCCTGCGCAATGGCATCTTCTACCTTTACATTAACGTTATGAAATTGTCTTCGAAAATCATTAAAAAAAATCTTGAAACCTTTTGGTCCCTTGGGTTGATCATCAGGCACAATGCCTTTCGCCGTAGCAGTTGGAGTTAGTAGTTTATCAATTGCGTTTTCATCATCTTTGTTCCACACCTCATCGAACCATCTGTAAAGTAAAGTTGTTTGTAGATTACGCATAAAATAAAGTTTAAAGTTCATTAAGATATCTATACTGAATTTACCAAAATTGTTTCAAAAAAAGCAATTCAGTCCTGATCCCGCCTAATTCCTTAAATTCCTGCTATTCACTAATTTTATTTTTGCCACAAACCAGGGATTGGGCTCGAAACCATTAGTTGGAATATTTATATAGTCGAGAACTTTCTTAAAATTCTTCGAAGTATCAAAAAGGCCGTATCTATTAAGTTTTAGTCCAAACTTACTTTCCAGTTCTCTTCCTTTATTATGGCAATAAAAAGTATGAAAGCTACCACCTGCATCTATTCCAATAAGGTCAAACCCTATCAGTATTTCATTTTCATATTCAGCTTCCGGCACTTTCTTCGCGAGTGTAGTACGCAATCCAATTTCTGCTATCTTGTTTAACGTTGGCGTAAATTTCTCTAAAATTTCTGCTGCGGCTTCTTCGTCAAAATACAATCCGATAATTTTTATATCTCCCAAATGTGAAAAGAAGATTTTTTTATACTCGGATACACTTTCGATGTCCGTGAAAATATATGGCCAGACCAGCTTATTTTCATAGTGTTTACTATCTACCCATTTCCTGATTGAAATAATATTTTCATCTGTCAGAATAAAATTTTCTTTGGCCGCTCCCGCAAGTTTATCATTGTCATTTGTCCAGGAGTAAGACCACATATCTACCAAATGGTCATTTATACATTCACTGCAACTATAAACAAGTTTCCCAATTTCAGTTCCGAAAAGAAGGGGTTTAAGTTTTATCAAAAAGTAGCCGCCTAAATAGGATTTCATTTGATTTCTTTATAAACCATTCCATATTTTTTCTCAGTTTCTGCGTATTCTTCTTCCGTTTTTTCTTTGGCCGGCATTCCGGCAGGTGTACCATTTTCGATAAAATATTCTTCGAATCCAGCTGGCGAATACTGGAAAGCCATTAGCAGCTGTTCGTTACCGGTATTATCCAACCCATGCCATGTTCCTCTTGGAACGAATGCTACATCCCCGGTTTTCACTTCAATAGATTCATTATCCATGGTTAATGTACCCTGGCCCTTGTGAATAAAAATAAGTTCATCATTGTGCAAATGTTTATGGATGCGCATCTTCCGGCCAGGACTCTGTTCTTCTATACAAAATGAAACACCTTCTATTCCATGCTTTGCTTTTGAGAGCTTAATGGATATTGGCACTTTCCTTCTTCCGGTAAGAATATGGGTTCCTTCATCTGCATGTACAACAATTCCTTTAACCCGGGGTGAAAGGAGTTTAGCATAACTGATTTTTGTCAGACCTGTAAAAAGTGCAGTAAAAAACCCCACCGTTCCAGTTTGAAGAAATTTTCGACGATGTTGCTGAATGATGTTCATATCAGGAGTTTAGAGTGTAACAAGTTAACCGGTTAGTTCAGTCATTTGCGTTGTTGAGGTATGTCGAATTGTGACCTGAGCTTAGCGCTCGACTATTTTCCAAAAGGAATCCTTTCTGATAATTTTGCCATTCCGAAACTCCCAAAGGTCACAGCCCCGAACATTCAGACTAACACCAGCCGTTGTTGTCCCGGTTAACGTCCATTCTGAAACTCCCCGCTCTCCTGCCATCCAATGACGGTCCTCCCCATAATGAACGTCAGGAATACCTTTGAACCGACCCGCAAGTGCTTCCCGCACCTGCTCTTTGCCAATATAGCGTTTACCTGTCGGTTCAGGTCCACGAGGCATATCAAGAGTGCAGTCGTCTGCAAAATACTCCATTATCGCGTCGAGATCATGTCTATTGAAGGCCTCCAGGACTTGCTTCAGCGTGTCGGCAGTAACGATCATTTCTTTCGTGTTTGATTGATTTAGTATTGTGTTGCTCCCCGGGTTGCCGGTGCAGCCAAAAAATAATAGCAGAACAGTTAACAGGCCAATAATCAACATTTGCATTTTCATTGTCTGTTGAATTGATAGTGTCAGTTATCACTGGTTCAGAATGCAGCACTAATTATAAACTGGCAATTTGGAAGCTGGTTTATATTTGACTTCCTTCCTGGTTGCTATAAATGTTATAATTAATATCAGGGCTCCGATTGCCAGCGGGGTAGCTGTTAGCTTATTGTCCACAATATTGTGAACATTAAAATTTATCATTGTCAGGATACCCCTGGCGAAAGCAATAAAGCCCACGATATAAGCAAGAGTAAACCCTTGCGTTTTTCTTTTAATTATCCATACAATAGCAAGAACTGGCATAACAGCAGATGCCAGCATAAATCCTCCAAGAACAAAAAACAACTTCTCTAAGTCAGCTGACAGCGATTTAACGCTGAAAAACTGTAATGCGTCTGACTGATCAATTAAACAAAGTATTCCTATATAAATGGGGATTAGCGTTGTAACAATAAGTACCCCAATAAGGATCTTTGTGAAGATTTTCATCGTCAAACTATTTTTAAGTTAAGCAAACCTATAATCTGAAAGTGTGGGAAAACGTCCTGTGAAAACATCTTGCCATGAAAAATTAAACCTCATGCTCAGCCAATACCAGCTTATTCAACTGTGGCAAAGCATTTGTCCGCATATAAGTGCCAACAGGTAATCCCATTTGTTCCATCCCGGCTACCCACTCTTCATCAGTCACTGACACACTGTTTACCCACTCATCATCACTCATCGATGTTCTAAAATTTAAAAAGCCTTCTGCAGTGATTCCAACGGGTCTTCTAAAGCTGCCGGCCTTCCCGGATACTATCTCTTTTATAAGTTCGGCCACCTTTTCAGGTGAGTCATGGGCTTCCAAAGCTGCAGCAAATAATGACATATACCTTTTGATACCGGGATACTTTGTACCTGCGGGGATTTCCCTGGCCTTATTGAAAATGGGTGTTTCGATAATTGAAGGTTCGATAACCACCACTTTTATATTGAAAGGCTGGACTTCCTGCGCCAATGATTCGCTGAATGCTTCAACTGCAGCTTTTGAGGCGCAGTATGTACTATGGAAATTAGAAAACAATTTACCGGCTATAGAGGATATGTTAATTATTGTACCGGACTTTCTTTCCCGCATTGAAGGCAATACGGCTTTGATACATCGAACCGTACCAAAGTAATTGGTGTTCATGTCAGAAGTAAACGAATCCATAGTCAGTTCTTCTACTGCACCCCAACTGCTAATGCCAGCATTGTTGATCAGCACATCAATATGACCTTCTTTTTTCATCACAAAGTTTACTGCAGCCTCTACAGATTCGTCATTAAGCACATCCAATGGCAAAACATGTAAGGGTAAATGATCCTTGTCTGCAACCCGTTGAAGTTTGGGGGATTGAACAGAATTTCGCATAGTGGCGTATACTGTATTGCCGTTGCGGGCAAGATTTTCGGCTGTAACGTAGCCGATCCCGGTACTGCACCCCGTAATGAAAATGACAGGCATCGTTTGTAAATTTTAAGGTTAAAAAAGATGTATTTAAAAAGAGAGACGCCGTTGCGGATAGATTCACAAAATCTTATTTGCTCCCGGCTTCAGCTTGAGTCGTTACATGGGATAACAGAAAATGCAGGTTACTATTTCGAAGGCAGACGGTTAATGAAATATCACAAAAGGTATAAGAGGCAACCAGACAGGGTTCGAAGAATGAATGAAATTCCGGCATGTACGGTCGCTGAAATTCGTCATATTCAATTTAACACAAAAGATTGACAGACCTGATTTTCTTTTTTTGTTCTAAGATAACCCAAGTTGCTTTTTTATCTTAGTTGAAAGTTTATCCTTAACGAGATCATATGACTGTTCCAGGTAGCGCTTCCAGTCGGATTTATTCATTTTATTGATATCATCAATTAATACCCATTTGTATTTAGCAACATAAGGGGCGGGTTTGAATCCTGGCAAACTACTCATCTCCTCAAACTCTTCATCTTTTACTTTAAATGAAGCAGATGTAGGAGTCTGATCCAGCCCCACCACACAAAACATTTTGCTCCCGATTGAAAATACAAGATCATGTTCCCATTTAATGTCCTCTGTTACTCCAGTCATCGCACCACAAATGCTTTGCATGTCTTCTATATTCATTGTACATTTTTTATTGTCCGTACTATTTTATTCAACAATGAAGCCTGGCATTGCCAGTGTCTGCAATGTATAAATGATTGGCCGTGATTGCGCGAATAGATCCGGAAACTTTTGAGTAACATTTCGGATTCAAACGGCTGCCGCATAAAGGCAACTGTTTGAAAAGCAATAATTCTTCAGGCAAACAGTCATTAATATCCTAAGAATGCCAATGAAACAATTTTTGAGAAATTTTCCATCCTTCTTCGGTCTTAATCAGATTGAATATGTCAGACATGTGAACCCCGGAGCCGGCGTTTTTTCCGGACCACTGCCGGATTTCAAGGCGAACAACTGCAATAGTGCCGAGCACTTCAATACTGGCAAAATCAGGTTCAATATCAGGCGCTGGTCCGTTTTGGTCAATCCAGTCATACAAAACCTGGATGGGTGAAAACAAGAGGGTATTGCCGACATAACCAACAAGTTGGGAGTCAGGATGGAAGCCTGGGCGCATCAGTTCGCTTTTTCCAGACCTGGAGCCGTCGATGTAGTGTTGAAGTGTTTGTACAATGGCGACCTGGTCGTTTAGAAAATCAACTTCTGTGAGATTCATGTTTGCTGTTTCCATGTTTAAAGGTTTTAGTGTGAAGAAAATTTTAATTCCATTGTTAGTGAAATTGTGAGACCGTTATTTCCACGGGTGGGCGCGGCTATTTTCACGAGGCGGCTATTTTCACGAGAAGGTGCGGGCTATTTCCTGAAGGATGTGCGGAAGTAAAGGGAGATTAAATTATTCGTAAAGTATCGGTATTTGCCCGCCTGTTACAGGTCGGTTATTTGTTACTGGATCCACAGGGAATGGAGAGAAACTGCTGTTGAGTCTTATTCCAGGAGTAGATATAAAGATAAAGGTATTTGTGAATGTGCAGTGATTAGTGATTGTCATTTTTTGTAATCATACAATTCCCTTAGATATCTGGTTACGTTTTGCTGTTCCATCGTGTCAATCCGGAAATTCAATTTGGCTGCAAGTTCATTTGAGATTTTTTCGAAAAGTTCGATCATAATGAAAAGTGCTTTCCAGTTATTCACTATATCTGAGTCTGAATAAGTCTCCAAAACCGTTTTGTAGAAGTCATTTGAAACATAATTATGCATAAACCTGCCTGCCTTTCCAAATGAAACGGAAAAATCATTATCTGCACCAATCTTCCATTCAATGATTTTCATAAACATCGGCCTTATGGCGGTTTCAAGCATTTCTTTGGCATACGTAACTTCATTTCTTGATAATCCCTTTGCAACATAGGTACTAACCCACCAAAATTCGTTACAGACATCGCTAAACTCCTTTGCAGATGGTTGTTTAATAAAATAATCTGAGTCGTTTGGCAATGGCAATGTTTCAAAGCGATTGTCCTTATCAAGAAGACAAACGGTGAGACTATCGGGCCAATAATTATTAGTGATTTTTTCTAACGGATATAAAGTAAGATCAATTCTATTTCCATCTTCCAATATCATCAAATATGCAAATCCATCGTGATCTTTTTTTCCAAAACTCATTTCATCGGGTAGTTGCCGGATAATAATGTCGCCAAAAACGTTGACCCAGCTACGATCATTTGTAAAGTCATTGAGGCTACAAACAATAAAAACGATGTCAAAGTCCTGATACTCGTCTGGTATAGCATTCGGATTTGCTCTCGAACCGTTCATTAAGACTGCTCTAATCCTGTCGTCATTCGTTGCAATGTCGATAATGAGCTTTATAATTTCAGTTCCATTTCTCATTGCAAGTGAATAACTATTATAGATACGCGCCGGAAAATATGTTATTACAAATCATTTCGTTTACTACCTGTCGCTTACAAAATGTCGTAATCAAGTTGTTCTTGAACCCAGTCAATATTTCTATCTCTCCTGAACTTAAACCATAGTTCCCTGTATTCACCGGCATTTGCAATTTGATGTTTGAAGTTGGCAAATGGCTTATGACCCTCAATTGCCTGTAACAATCGGCTTTTGACAAAATTATCTTCCAATGAAAGCACAAAATTCTCCATCACGCTAAAACTTTCTGATGAAACCATGCCTTTAATCTCAATATATTTTTCGCGATCATCAAATACCTTGTCAATTTCCTCTTGCCAAACCTCCATATCCTCATAGAGGTCTTTATCTTTATCAGGAAATTGAATTATCTCTAAAGTTTCTTTATGGAGATAACAAATTTGACCAGCCTCTAAACTATCTGCAATATCATTTAATATCTCCTTTGAAACTTTCATATAAGGCTTTGTGATTTGCTTCCGCTCATCTAGAACCTTCTGCCGAAAGCAGACAAGCGTAATATTTGACTATTCAGGGTAATGGCGCCGCATTTGAAAATGCAATTTTAAGCTGGCGGGCCGACAATTATATACTCAACTGAAAGTTTATTGAGAGTTCTGCAAACACTCAAAATACTATTGGTTTGGCTGCGTTCCATTATCCGTTTTTGCCGCTGCTTTTAAAGGGGATAATTGAGTATACAGAAAAGACACCTCGTTTCCTCCAATTTGTTTATTACTTTTATCCCACTTCATCCACTTCCTGAAACCCCCAGGTAGATTATCATTGGCCAATCCTTTTGTAACTAACCAATATTCATGTTTATCAATAGTATTTTTCAACAACTGGTGAGCAATAATAACATCCTCACCAATCAGCGTATAGAAATTCTTTATTTTATATCCTGTGAATTCTCCATAATGGGTTATGAACTTCAATGTAAGATTGATTGCAGTTCTGCAAGCCTTGCATTGACAGGTTCTGTGTAGTTCGTATATCTTGAGCTGTTTGTGAAACGCAAAAAACATACTTTCAACCTGTTCATATATCAAAGAGAGTTCAGGCAAGTCTCCGAATTTGTAAAAAAGAACTGCATCCCCTTCAATTTCTGAAACCTCCAATCCCATCTCATTTTCATCAATCAAAACTTCAATCAATTCATGGATAATATGATGGCTATGAGCAAGCTCAATGTTTGTAACAAATTCAGTGAAGCCGCTTATATCAGGTATGAAAAGTAATCCCTTGTTTTTCATTGTTTAAAATTTTATCGTTGCAGGAGGCTTCAAACAATAAAATAGAAACGGACGCTGTGTCAGGATGGCGTCCGTTCCAAAAACAGATGATGAACGTTTTACAAAATCAATTGAGAGATCTGAATCCTTCACGGATATCATTAACAAGAAGTTCGGGTTGTTCCCAGGCAGCGAAGTGCCCTCCCTTGTTATGTTTTTTGTAGTAGATCATGTTTGGATATGCTTTCTCTGCCCAACTCCTGGGAGCCTGATAGAGTTCATCTGGAAAAGCGCTCACGACAACCGGGACGGTGACACCTAGTGGAGTTACAAAGGCATACTTATTCTCCCAATAGATACGGTATCCGGAAATTGCCGTGTTCGTCAACCATGTAAGCGTGATGTTGTCGAGGACATCATCTCTCGTAAGTCCTTCAGCCTTCCCTTCAAATATTCGGGAGATCATCGCCAAACTAGGCTGGTCGTGATCAAGAAATATAGTGGCGAGGCCGATGGGCGAATCCGCGGTTCCAATCAAGGTCTGCGGACGGCTTCCCATAATGAACGCGTAGGAAACGTGCTTGTATGAAAAGACCAATTGGTCGTACGCCTTTTTTTCCTCAGCTGTAAGATCGGATGGAGCAGGAGCTCCTGCAAAAGCAGCATTATTAATTTCAGTTGGAACTGTGCAAGGAAAATTTGTAGCCATGCCCAGTAAATTATTGGGTGACTGTACAGCCATTACATCCGTGATTAGCCCACCCCAATCTCCGCCTTGCGCAAAAAATTTCTCGTATCCAAGACGCTTCATCAGTGTTACCCAGGCATTGGCGATATGGGATGGCCCCCAGCCGGTAGTGCCTGGCTTTCCAGAAAATCCATACCCTGGCATAGATGGAATTACTACATCAAAAGCATCTTCAGCCCTTCCACTATAGGCAGTTGGATCTGTAAGCGGACCAACGATCTTCAGTTGCTCAAGGATCGAACCCGGCCATCCATGTGTGACGATAATTGGACGTGCATTTTTGTGTTTCGAATGAACGTGAATAAAGTGAATGTCAAGTCCGTCAATTTCTGTTATAAACTGGGGCAAAACATTCAGTTTTGCCTCGATCTTGCGCCAATCATACTCCGTAGCCCAATAGTTCGCAAGTGCCTTCATTGTCGCCAGAGGAACACCCTGCGATTGATCGTTGACAGGTTCTTTTTCAGGCCACCTTGTCGCTAAAATGCGGCGTTTTAAATCATCAAGGTCAGCTTGTGGAGCATGAAATTGGGGGAAGGGGCGGATTGTTTCATTCGATGAGTCATTAGCAGAAGACTTGTTTTGTGCATTGCTTAACGAGGCTTGCATCACAGGGTCTTCTGAGACAGCTGTACCTTCAACGGTACTTTCGTTTTTTTCCATTGTTTTAATTTTTTAAAATTTTTAGATTATTTCCTTATAGTTACCATTGCAATAAAAGTTGCCTGGTGCTACCTGACCACTTTTCTATAAGGCAAATGAATGGGGCTTTGAACAAAGGTTTAAATGGGCAAAAAGGAGAGGGCAATATGCTGTTCACGATGACGATGACAGCACTTTTTAATTGGAGACTCCAAGTTATTGATAATAAATTAAAGCTAACTAAGCTAAGATTGTTTAATATCTTCTGCAAGTATACTTTTGCACATCAAGAAATAAGATTGAGTGGAAAGCCGGTAATCTATGGTAGCCAAAATGAAATGCCTTTATCGCAGTAATTCTAAATGATTATGTTGAGCAGCTGCCCTTCTTCGCACTTATTGTTACCAGAATTTCCACCAAGCCTTTTTAGGTTTTCTTTTTGGCACTTCCTTCTTTGTTAAAGCTGATTTAAAGAAGTAAAGTGAGGTTGATGGTGTCAACAGTCAAGCCAATGCCGTGAAATGCGTAGCGCTTGATGTGATATTTTTTCAACTTCCCGAATTGCGGATAAATCTTGTCGTGTCGGTATGCGGTTAATAAATCAGTCCTGTTGAACTCTTGCTTGAACGCCTGCATGACCCGCTCAATGTTTTCTTGATAGTCATTTATCAAGTCAACTATAGAATAAACATTCAACTCGTTTCTTAGATCTGTTAATAGCTGAAATATGTTGTTGGCCAAATCCTGCCCGTCTTGATGTATGAAGTCATCCCAGTCATGAGTAGGAGCAAACCACAACCACAAATTGTTTATTTGCTCTATGTCACCCGCAGTGAGTTTTGCGATACTTTCGGCTAGTGCTGCGTGAAAATCTTGTGCTGAATAGAAGTGGTCTGAATAACCGCCTGTAAAGTGTTCCGCCAACTCCTCTGCTTGATCAAGAAGTAAGTAAAGTCGTTCAAGTTTGAGGTTACCTGTCATTGTCACTTACAGTTATGTCAATATTGGAATTGTCGCCATTGGGTTGCTGCTAACGTGGTAGTATTGGCGAAGGCGGGCCACACTTGGTGTTTTGTTTGCCAGGGTATCAGCCGCCCGCTTTTGCCATGTTAGCGATAGTTCTTTTTTTTCAACAGCTGACTTGCGCGATTTCTAATTTTAATGTTCGCACCCTTTTCCGCTAATCGTGATAATCGAAATTTATCTCGAGACACGAGGTCAAGAAGTAGATCATGCATAACCTTGTCACCTTCATTCAGACAATTCTCAAAATTTTCTTCCGTTAGGGGCGAAGAGTTAAGCTGCCTGATTAACGAA
>NZ_DATHKG010000137.1:0-48011 GCF_035489435.1 Flavitalea sp. | reverse complement strand
GCCGGATGGTCTTACTACCTGGGGCCTCGGTGACTGGGTGCCTGTAAAATCCAAGGCTCCTGTTGAACTGACATCATCGGTTTATTATTATGCAGATGCAAATATTCTTGCGAAGACTGCTTCTCTGCTGGGCAAAAAATCTGATGCAATAAAATACAATGCATTGGCAAAACGCATCAGAAACGCGATCAATAAAAAATACCTCGATGCAAAAACCGGGATCTATGGTTCAGGAATACAAACAGAGCTAAGTGTTCCTTTAATGTGGGGTGTTGTTCCGGATTCGCTTAAAGCAAAAGTGGCAGCGAACCTTGCCAAACGTGTTGAGCAGGATGCCTTTCATCTCGACGTTGGTTTACTAGGCACTAAAGCCATATTAAATGCACTTAGTGAAAATGGTTATGCTGATGTTGCATATAAAATTGCTTCGCAGGAAACCTTTCCTTCCTGGGGATGGTGGATTGTTAATGGTGCTACCACTCTTTATGAGAACTGGCCCATCGATGCCAAGTCAGATATCTCAAGAAACCATATTATGTTTGGCGAAATCGGTGCATGGTTATTTAAGGGTCCTGGTGGTATTAAACCTGATGAGAAAAATCCAGGCTTCAGGAACGTATTATTGCAACCGAATTTTGTAAACGGCCTCAATGCTTTTGAAGCAACTCATACAGGTCCTTATGGTAAAATAATTTCTTCATGGAAAAAATCGGGTGGCCGTATCATATATGATATCAGTATACCCGCAAACTCGACTGCTACCTTGAAACTGCAGTTGCCAAATGGAAAAAAACTTTTTGAAAACGGGAAAATTGTAACAAACAATACGACAATGTCCCTTAACTTAGAAAAGACGCTGAATGCCGAAACAAGCTTCAACCTTATGGCAGGAAATTATCAGTTTGAAATCAGGTAATCTGCGCTAAAATTTAATGCCATTGTTATATTCAAAGTCATGGCTGCCGGTTATTGCCGGCAGCTTTATTATGTTTTCACTGCAGGGTCAGACCATTAGTCCTGATAGCACCGCCAGTGCAATGAAATTGCTTGACGAGGTGCGCAGAAATCTGACCTCTAAAAATGATCCCGAATCCGTTTCTAAGATGTTGGAGCTCGGCATGTGGAGGGAAGCAGAGACAGCGTTGAAGGTTATGCCTGATAATTATCAAAGAAAATTGTTACGGGCCGATTTTTATATCCTGCAAAACGAATTTGACAAAAGTGAAAAACTGGTGACCGGGGTCCTGTCGAAACAGCCGGTAAACGAAAAGGCGGTTTTGTTAAAAGCATACCTTGAAATACAGGCCTGGGAACTTCAAAAAGCTGAAAAAACCTGTCTTACATTTCTTGAAAAATACCCCTCATCCGATAGGGCAATGTTGATGCTCGGCCGTACATTGTTGCTTCAGAAGCGGTATCCGCAAGCCCTGGCGATAGCAAAAAATCTGCAGAAAAAAAATATCCGCAATGCTTCCGCATTTCAGCTGGAGGCCGATGTTTTTTTCTGGAACCAGGAACCTGACAAAGCAGAAGCCCCGTTGAAAAAATCACTCGAGTTGGATCCTTTCAATGCAGATGCGCGATTTAGCTACGGGTATGCGATCTGGCGCAGGATTGATGCTACACAGCTCAATGCAATGGCCGCGCAATGGGAAATTGCGCTGGCAGTGAATCCGTTGCATTTTCAAACTCATTGGCATTGGGGCAATGGGCACACCAATCTGACCTATGCTGATTATGCAACTGCAGACGACGAAAAAGTACAAAACAACAAAATAGTTTTCGGATACCACCTTTACATATAGACCTTGCTGTTGCGATGGGCCAACAATCATTCAGGTATATGACCACATTTGATAACAGGCAATGGATGGATATACGTGGTGTTGGAAGTGGTGCAGCTGCCATTGAATATGTGGAACGGGGTGCATTTCTTGAAAGGAATGTAATATTACATGAATACGTTCACCTTTTCCATGGCCGGGTGCTAACTGACCAGGAAAACAGGGAGATCCGCACTCATTATTATACCGCGATGAAAGAAAAGCGTACACTCGATTATTATTCCCAGAATAATGAAAGTGAATATTTCGCGCAGACTTATCCTGCCTATTTTGAACCGGTGAAAGTTCATCCACTTGATTTCAAGTCTATGAATACTACCAACGATCTTAGAACAAAGGATCCCGGTATGTATGCTTTCCTTGATAAACTTGTGAAAAAAGAAAAAGCTTACCTGGCGGGCAATACCAGCTCTATGGCCAGTAACTGGTCACAGATCTATGTAAATATGTCGGCCCGGGCAAGAAACAGCGAAGCAGGATTAGCAGCGAGGTATCTCGATACAGCTCTTCAGTATGATTCTAAATATTTGCCGGCGTTTATTGCTTATGCGCAATTGAAGTCAGATGCAAAAGATTTTTCCGCGGCAATAGAGTGGCTGGACAAAGCAGGTAAAATAGATTCCAATTATGCGCCTGTTTACAGCGCAGATGCACGTTTAATAAATGCAAAGCAGGGAGCCGGTTTGTTGAATACAAAGGACGCAGTTATTGAACAGGCAGCACTTTATCAAAAGGCATTAGAATTGGAAACAGATTTCCAGGAGATCGCCGGATTAAATATGCAGTTCCGTGAAATGTATCGTCGCAATGGCATGATGAATGAATCAATTGAAGTTGCCGAAGCCTATGGAAAATCAGGCTCCGTTATTTCTACTTATCTCCGGGACAGGCGGGATGATGCGCTTGCTTATGCAGCTTCAGTGCGGGCAATATTGGGCGATCCTGAAACCGTGGAGAGTTTGAAAAAATTTGTTGAACAGAAACCGCAGAACTTTGAATACAGGAACCTATATGCTGATGCTTTAACGGCACATGCAATGTATGAGGCAGCGATCAATACGATACTTGAAGCGCAGCGTATACTTGCCGCTTCAGGTAGTGCAAGATCCGATTACTATCTCAAGATTGCAGAAAACTACCAGGCCATTGGAAATACAGATTCTGTTTCTGTTTATATAAAACCATTTCTTTCGGGTAAGATGAAAGCAGGGACAGATCAACTCCGTTATATTCGCTTATTAGCAACTGCAGGATATCTTCCTGAGGCAGATAGCCTGTCAAAAAAAGTGGAAGCAAAAGGAGATGACTTCTATCTTTCTCAACTCAGCTATACCAAAGGTTATATAGCAGAGATATCAAAAAATAATACCGAAGCTACAAAGCAATATGAAAATGCATTGGCCCTGAATCCATATATACCCCGGGTATATGAAGGCTTACTTAAACTTTATAAAGCAGCCGGCGATGAAACAAAAGTAAAAGCGATAACCGATAAACTTACTGCCACTCCATTAGTAAAGCCGACAAAACGACTTGCTTTCTGATCTGCTTTACTATTTTCTCATCTATCCGGTTATCTACTCAATAAATTTGCGGGTGGCTCAGTAAAGGATTACCAGGGTTATCTACGGTTGTAGATTTGTTTAAACAATAAAGAAATGGCAAATCAGGTTACGGTTATTGACGAATGGTCTGTTAAAGATCTTGAAGATGGCTCATCGCTTCGTGTACATGTGTTGAAATTCAGCGAGCTGGGTAATGCTGCACTCCCGGGACTCCAGGTTCATGCAATGGGTATAATCATTAATTATGAACCAAATATTGTTGAACAATGGGCTTACAAAGCTGGTAAAACAGGTGAGTCCGAATACTTCCTTGAAGATAAATCATGGGCCGTCCATGAAGATCAATATATAAGAAATTACCTGGTTACAGGTAGCCCGCTGAAAGCAAAAGTTGTCGTTAAAACCCGAAGCTCCAGGCCCGTAAGCAAGGAGTATGATTTACCCTTTGAAGTCTGAGATACTAACGTATTTCTAAAGATTCTGCAAATTCAATGCTGTTTGTGAAGGAGCAGACATTGAATTTTGCAGATTTTTTTTGCTCTTCGTGTAATCTTGCTTTTAGCCTTATACCTGGCTCTGGCCTTATTTGTATATTTTTGCTCGGACACGATCATAAGATCAGGGAAGCAATAATAGAAGCAATAATATACTAATAGAAAACGATGCCCAATGGTTCAGGTTTTATTACTGTGTTAAAAAAAGGGGGACTTGATGGTTTTGTCATTGCCTTACTCCTGATGATTGTAGTTGGCTGGCTATGGCCACAGGGATCAATGGAATACAATGGATTTTCACTTTCACAATTTGCGGGATATGGTGTTTCACTCATTTTCTTTTTTTACGGTCTGAAACTGGACCAGGTTAAACTCAAAGCGGGACTAAGGCATTGGAAATTGCATATGGTAGTTCAACTATCAACCTTTCTTTTATTCCCGGTAATCATTTTATGCACCCGGTGGATATTCGACAAAGCCAATTACGGGGATATCTGGCTGGCGGTGTTCTTCCTGGCTGCACTCCCGTCCACTGTTTCTTCATCCGTAGTGATGGTGTCGATTGCCCGCGGAAATTTAGTGGCTGCCATTTTCAATGCAAGTATTTCAAGCCTGATAGGTATTTTTATCACACCATTATGGCTGAATCTTGTACTTGATGCTGACAACATTGGTACAGGAACCGGGGATACGATTATAAAGCTCGTTATACAGGTACTCATACCCGTTATAGCAGGCTTGCTATTAAATAAACATTGGGGAGCCTTTGCGGAAAAACATAAAAAGTATTTTAAATACTTTGATCAGTTCATCATTCTTCTCATTGTCTATACATCCTTTGCAGAATCATTTCTCAACAAAAGATTTGAGAATTTTAATTTATTGACACTGGTGGTGCTGACTGCTTCTATGATCGGTCTTTTTTTCATTGTTTACTTTATCATCAGGTATGTTTGTGGCTTGCTGGGCTTCAACAAGGAGGATACGATTACAGCGGTTTTTTGCGGATCAAAAAAGTCGCTTGTTCATGGTACTGTTATGTCGAAGGTTTTATTCAGTGCTTCACCATTGCTGGGCGTTATATTGTTACCACTGATGATTTATCATGCTGCACAGCTCGTAATAGCAAGTATAATTGCCAGAGGATTTAACCAAAGACCGGATTATCCCGAATAGCGGGGTAAACACTGAGTTGAAATAATCATACAAATTTCTACGAAAACCTTTTCGCTTTGATTAGTATCGGTATTTCTGACCCAATCATCCACAATATTGAAAACAGGGTGATTATGACGCAACGGAGTTTCTAACTCTAACGTCTTTCAATCCGTAATAATTCCTACATTAGCCTTCCAACAAATCATACTCAAACAAATTATAATGAGTTCAAACAGACGAAGATTTATCAGGAACATAACGTTAGGAATGGGCACACTTGCTACCGGCGTTTCTACAATTGCAGAAGCTAAAGAAAATGACCAGGAGATAATTCCGGTCTCAGGATCTCAGCAATTCAATATGTGTGGTTATGCTGCACCCAAATTAAATAAGGTGAGAATTGGTTTCGTTGGATTAGGTAATCGCGGCCCCGGCGCGGTTAAACGGATGTCGTATATAGAGGGCGTTGAGATTGCAGCTCTGTGTGATAAAAGACCTGAACAAATCACAGCCGCCCAGGAAATTCTTACAAAAGCCGGATTGCCCAAAGCAAAAGAATATACCGGTAACGATGGTTGGAAGGCAATGGCAGCATCTAATGATATTGATCTTGTTTACAGTTGCACTCCCTGGTCCCTGCATACTCCTATCGCCCTGTATGCAATGAACCAGGGCAAACATGTTGCTACCGAAGTACCAGCTGCACTAACAGAAAAAGAATGCTGGGACCTCGTTGAAACTTCGGAGAGAACAAAAAAGCATTGTATGATGCTTGAAAACTGTTGTTATGACTTTTTTGAACTCCTGACCCTGAATATGACCCGTAATGGAATGTTTGGGGAACTGGTTCATGCAGAAGGGGCATACATTCATGATCTGCGCGACCTGAATTTTAACAAAAACGGGTATTCCGACATGTGGCGCCTCCGTGAAAATGCAAAACGTAATGGGAACCTTTATCCAACGCATGGTCTTGGGCCAATTGCGCAATGCCTTGATATAAACCGCGGTGACAGGATGGAACACCTGGTTTCCATGTCAAGTAATGATTTTATGATGGCTGCAATGGCAAAGGATCTTGCAGCAAAGGATAATTTTTTCAAGGAATTCAGTAATGCAAAATTCAGGGGCAATATGAATACTACCATGGTTAAGACGGCAAAAGGCAAGACCATGATGATTCAACATGATGTAACTTCACCCAGGCCTTATTCGAGGATTCACCTGATCAGTGGAACTAAAGGAATGGCCAGTAAATACCCGGCCCCGGAGAGAATTGCTTTCGGGCACGAGTGGCTTAAAGAAGACCAGATGAAATCTATCCAGGAAAAATTTACCCCGGAAATTGTTAAGCATGTTGGCGAAATAGCTAAGAAAATCGGCGGGCATGGCGGAATGGATTTTATTATGGATTGGAGATTAATCGATTGTCTAAGAAATGGATTACCACTGGACCAGGATGTATATGATGCCGCAGCCTGGAGTGCCGTCGGCGTTTTCAGTGAGCGTTCAGTAGCAAACAAGTCAAGAACGATTGATATCCCTGATTATACCCGTGGCGCCTGGAAAACAAATAAGCCTATAACGCTAACTCTCGCGGGTGGTGGAAATACTGGTGTAAGGAGCGTGGAAACAAAGAACTGATTGATTATATAATATCCCGATTGCATTAATATTTATTTTAAAACATATGAAAAATTCACGTCGTTTTTTTATCAGGCAGTCTGCACTCGCGGGTGCGGGTGTGTTGGCCGCAAATGCCGGTTTCAGTGCACAGAGCTATAGAAGGATCATCGGTGCAAATGACAGGGTAAGAGTTGGAGTGGTTGGATTTTCTGACAGGCACAGATCTTCACATATTCCATCGTTCATGGAACACTATAAAGAACTGAACTTTGATGTAACAGCTGTTTCAGACATCTGGAACAAAAGGAGAGAGGAAGGTTCAGCTGTATGGAAACAAAAAATGGGACATGATATTGTGGCTTGCCGGAACAATGAGGAGTTATACAGCAAAAAAATAGTTGATGCTGTATTTATCAGTACCGCTGACTTCCAGCATGCGGGGCATACCATTGAAGCTGTGAAAGCAGGTTGTGATGCATATGTTGAAAAGCCATTCGCAGAAACAATGGACGACAACAAAGCTGCAATGAAGGCCGTGAAAGAATCAAAGAAGATCGTACAGATCGGATCCCAGAGAAGAAGCGGCGATAATTATCATGCCGCAAACGAATTTATTAAATCCGGCAAGTTCGGCGATATTACGATGGTTGAGCTTACATGGAATGTAAACCAGCCGGGACGTTGGCGCCGTGTTGCAACTGTGGAGCAACTGCAGGAGAAAGATACAGACTGGAAGAGGTTCCTGATGAATCGCCCATTTGAAAAATTTGATCCGCGTATTTATCTTGAATTTCGTCTGTTCTGGCCATACTCATCCGGCCTTCCCGGCCAGTGGATGAGTCACCAGATCGATACCGTGCATTGGTTCACCGGGCTTAAACATCCGAGGTCTGTAGTTGCAAATGGCGGTATATATGTCTGGAAAGATGGTCGTCGCAACTGGGATACACTCACCGCCGTGTTTGATTATGGACCTCAAAATGATCCTAACAGCGGTTTCCAGGTAACTTTCGGATCCCGTATGCATAATGGCGATGAAAATCCTGCTGAAATATATTATTCAAATGGCGGAGAATTAAATCTGAATACAAATAAGGTTTCACCAAAAGGCGGTCTGCGAAAAAATCATGCAGAGGCTATGAAAATGAAGCCAAACCTCCTGGAAGAAATGAGCTTGAGAAATACAGAGCAGGTTGTGGCTTCGGCAAACACGGGTGGTGACAGGTTAACTTCAAACCATGTAAGGAACTGGATGGAATGTGTAATCAGCCGCAAAGAACCTAATGCGCCGGTTGAAGCAGGATATAGTCATTCCATCGCAAACATTATGACAACTGCGGCTTCTCATACCGGGCTTAAGGCAACATTCGATGAGAAAAGCCAGGAAGTTATGGCGGGCAATAAAGTGTTTAAATACTAATTATCTACCGGGATCAATAAATAATTAAACATGAAGTTTTTTTCAAAGGGCCTCCCTGTAATAGTTTTTTCCTGTATGATTTCAGTCACCATAGCACAGAAGCCATTACCGGTAAAACTGGTTAAGAAAGAGGGCAATCAGATTGATGTGATGATCGGTCAGAAATTATTTACAAGTTTCAGGTATCCCGATACGCTTGAAAAGCCTATTCTTTATCCCGTGTACAGCGCCGGAGGAACTATGGTTACAAGAGGGTTTCCGCTTATGCCCAAACCGGGAGAACCGGATGATCATCCGCATCATATGGGAATCTGGTTTAATTATGAGAATTTGAACGGGCTGGATTTCTGGAATAATTCATATGCAATAAAGGCAGATAAAAAGGTTGCTTATGGTTGGATCAAAACAGATAAGATCACGGAAACGAAGGACGGTAATACAGGAATACTCGCTTATCATGCTAACTGGACAAATCAGAAAAACGATTTGATTGTGGAAGAATCCACCCGGCTTGAGTTCAGTGGTACCGGGAACCGCCGGATCATAGATCGCACCACTGTATTGACAGCGGCCCAGGATGCTTTGTTTAAAGATGCAAAGGATGCCCTGTTGGCTATCCGTGTGGCAAAAGAGCTCCAGATTCCAACAAAAGAAGAAAAAAGTTTTACAGACGATAAAGGAAACGCAACGGTGGTAAAGGCAAATGCGATTGCAAATGGTAATTATTTGAGTAGTGAAGGTAAGATGGGAGACAGTGTCTGGAGTAGCAGGGCAAAATGGGTGAACCTGTATGGAAAGATAGGAAATGACTCAATCAGCATTGCAATCATCGATCATCCGCAGAATATAAACTATCCCACTTTCTGGCATGCAAGGGGTTATGGATTGTTTGCTGCCAATCCACTCGGGGAAAATGTATTTACAAATGGAAAATCTTCAAAAAATCTTCACCTTAAAAAAGGAGAATCTGTTACCTTTCGTTATCGGATAATTGTGGATCAGGCATCCAAAGCGTTATCGCCTGCAGAATTGAACGCTCAGGCGGAAGCCTTTGCATTAAAAACCCGCTAAGCAAATGTTGCTGCAGGGAACGAACTTTGCCTGTGATACAACAAATTAAAACAGGCAGGAGCATATAATGATTATCGACAAATTTAACAGGGTTCATAGCTATCTTAGAATATCACTCACCGATAATTGTAATCTAAGGTGTTTCTATTGCATGCCCGATGAGGATTATGCATTTACCCCCGCTTCCAGGCTAATGCAGCCGGAAGAAATAGAAAAGATTACCGGGGTTTTTGTTTCGGAAGGAGTTAATAAGATAAGATTAACCGGGGGCGAGCCACTTGTCCGCAAAGATGCGGCCAGTATCATCAACAAACTGGCAGCAATGCCGGTCGAGTTGACGATGACAACCAATGCCACACGTGTTCATGACCTGATCGATGTGATCGCAGGTGCAGGCATCAAATCCTTAAATGTAAGTCTTGACACCCTGCAGGCAGATAAATTCAACCTGATTACGAGAAGGAACCAATTCGACACGGTGATGTCTAATATTCATCTTTTGTTGGCACGCGGCGTTAAAGTGAAAGTGAACTGCGTAGTAATGAAGAGACTCAATGATAATGAAATCAACGATTTTATTGCCTGGACAAAAGATATTCCTGTTGAAGTGAGGTTCATTGAATTCATGCCGTTTACCGGCAACCGATGGACGAGCAACAAGGTAGTGACCCTGCAGGAAATACTTATGGAGATTGGAACACAGTATGAGATACAGGCAATGCGCAACGAGATTCATGATACTGCAAAGAAATACACAGTTCCGGGTCATGCAGGTAGCTTTGCTGTGATAAGCACAATGAGTGAACCGTTTTGCAGCGGCTGTAACCGGATGCGCCTTACAGCGGATGGCAAGCTGAAAAACTGCCTGTTTTCAAAAACAGAAACTGATCTTCTCACGCCACTTCGATCAGGTATTGATATCCTGCCTTTGATCCATCAATGCATTGGTGAAAAAGCGAAAGAGCTGGGCGGTCAGTTTGATCACCTGTTTCGCGATTTGCATCCGGAAGATATTGATAACCGCTCCATGATTACCATAGGTGGCTAAATATTTAAGATGATTTCTGTCGGCCAGGCAAAAGAGATAATAAGGGAATCCTGCAAACCGCTTTCGCCGGTAAGATCAATGCTGGAAAATGCTGCAGGACATGCGTTGGCGGCTGAAGTACTTGCTCCATATGACATTCCCGGTTTTGTTCAGTCTTCCATGGATGGCTATGCCTTCGCCTTTGATCATTATACTGCCGGTTCTCCAATGAAGATATCCGGCGAACGCGCGGCAGGGCCTCCAACTGGTGATGCCAGAAATTTCATATTGGAACCTGGTGAAGCCTGCCGGATTTTCACAGGTGCTGCTTTGCCTGAAGGAGCAGACACGGTGGTGATGCAGGAGAAAACAACCAGGCAGAAAGACCTGCTAATGGTAGCCGGGCAGGAAATAATAAAAGGCCAGTTTGTAAGAAATGTCGGGGCCGAGATCAGGCAATCCGCGCAATTACTGCCCGGGGGGCATTATTTGAATCCACCTTCAGTAAGTTACCTGGCAGCCACGGGTATCACAGAAGTGAGCGTTTATCCATTACCGGTAGTTTCAGTCATAATTACAGGAAATGAATTCCAACCCCGGGGAAATCCACCTGGATACGGTCTTGTTTTTGAGTCAAACAGTATTGGCCTGAAGGCAGCCCTGAATAGTATAGGCATTAACAAGGTGAATATCTTTTATGTGAATGATTCACTGAAAGCAACTTCTGAAATGTTGAAAACTGCTTTGACTGAAAGCGATCTCGTTTTAATAACCGGGGGAGTAAGTGTTGGTGAATACGATTTTGTGGTATCTGCAGCGAAAGAATGCGGAGTTGAAACCGGGTTTCATAAGGTGAAGCAAAAACCAGGTAAGCCTTTATTTTTTGGCATGAAAAATAAAGTTCCGGTATTTGGTTTGCCGGGTAACCCTTCGTCAGTACTTACCTGTTATTATGAATATGTGTTGCCCGCCCTTGAACGATTAAGCCTGCTCCCTTTTGTTTTAAAAGAGCAGCCCGCAAAGTTACAGCAGCCTGTTACAAAACCAGCCGGCCTGACGCATTTCATGAAAGCAGCTTATGATAATGGCCTTGTAAGATTTCTGAATGCTCAGGAATCATTTCGCCTGAGTTCATTCGCGAATGCGAATTGTTTGCTTGTCATTGATGAAGAAATTACATCACTTGCAGGAGATGCCACTGTAAATATACATTTGCTTCCGTAATTATATATTATGCTTCCGTAACATAATTGCATGGACCAGGTCTTACTGTTTTATAGTTTACTTTTTATAGTGGCGTTTTTATACGCTTCTGTCGGACATGGTGGTGCAAGCGGCTACCTGGCATTGATGGCATTGTTTGCAGTTTCGCCGGCTGTTATGAAGCCTACCGCACTGCTATTAAACCTCTTTGTTTCTCTTACTTCCTTTATCCAGTTTTACCGCGGTAAACATTTTAAATGGAAAATATTTCTGCCACTGGCCATAGCTTCAGTCCCGCTTGCTTTCGCCGGAGGCCTCCTTACATTGGATGGTAATATCTATAAAAAAGTACTCGGTGCCTTCCTGTTGATCCCGGTCTGCCGGTTTTTGTTTTTTCCGAACATCCCGGTAGATGAACTTAGGAAATCGAACCTGGTTATCTCTGTAATTATCGGTGCTGCAATTGGCTTTTTATCAGGCCTGATCGGTATAGGAGGTGGCATCATACTTAGTCCCATCCTGTTGATGCTAAAATGGACAGATCAGAAGCAAACCGCAGCAATCAGCGCTTTGTTTATTTTTGTGAACTCAATTTCCGGACTTGCCGGCCAGCTAAGTACTGGTATTAGTTTCGGCCCCGACATGATTGCTTATGTTGTTGTCGCGTTCAGCGGTGGTTTATTCGGCGCGTATTTCGGAGCCCTGAAATTCAACCAACAGATCCTTAAATATGTGCTTGCACTGGTATTATTATTGGCGTCTTATAAACTATTACTTACAGGGGCTTAATTACTGGCGTCTTATAATCTAATATTCACAGCATCTTAAGACGGATGCTTTATTGCAGGAACATTATACATCCGAATATATCGGCATCCCTGTAAACAGAAGGAATCGTGCTAATCAGTTCTATGCTGTTAAATCCCGCCTGGGTGAATAATGTTGAAACCGCTGAAAATGGCAAGGGATATGGAACCCAACGGTTCGGGCGATCACTGTTGTATTCTACAATGATAAACATGCCCCCAGGCTTAAGTTTCTCACTAATCTGATTGATAAATGTGAATTTGTCTTCAACATAGTGCAGCGAATTGGCCATCAGTATACCATCCAGGGTCGGTAAATCAAGTTCATCTTCAGTAAAGTCATTTTTCCTGGCTATGATATTAACAGCGTTTTCAGTTTTGCTGTCTTTGATCCCTGGTGTTTTATCTATTGCATAAACTGTGCTTGAAGGTCTAAGCAATGAAGCCAGCGCTTTTGAGAAAAGTCCGTTTCCGCAACCGAGATCAGCCCAGGTTGTATTGTCGTTAGACATGATTCCCGGATGATTGATAAGTGAAACGGCGTCATGAAACTTCATAACACGAAATTGTTTTGTGAATTAATTATTCCGGCGAAGACAATTTATAATTATTTTTGGGGATTGCTAAACAAGTATATATGGGAAGAAATATCGTTTTATTTGTATTTGTCGTTTTTAGTTTCCTATCAGTTAGCGGGCAGAATACTGAATCAAAGCCGCTGGCCCCCTTCGATATAACCCTTATCAATAATAAAAATCTCAGGGCATTTGAGTTAAAGAAAAATGAGCCGGTTATGCTGATGTATTTTTCCCCTGACTGTGATCATTGCAAAGAACTGACCACAGAGATATTAAAAAGCGCAAAAACATTTGGGACCAAACAACTGATAATGGTTACCTATTTTCCGATTTCAGAAGTTAAAAAGTTTGCGAACGATCTTTCTATTCAGAATTATCCAAATATAAAAGTTGGTACCGAAGGGATGACACTTGTTGTTCAGAAACATTATAATATCAGGACATTTCCTTTTGTTGTACTTTATAATAAATCCGGAAAGCTTGCGAAAATGTTCCGTGAACAGGCACCTGCAAAGGATATCGTAAAAGCTATGCAACAGTTATAAATGCAACATCAATCAAAAAATTCATCCAGGGAACCAAAATAGTTAACATTCCAGCCTTCAACTATGTTATCAAAATCTTCATCGGGAATGTTGGTTTGCCTCAACTCTACGGAACTTCCGTTTTTATGATCATGAATTATGATAGTTACAATCGATTTTTCCTCCTGATCCCCGAAATACCACTCCTGCACTATCTTTTTGCCTGGAATAAACTCGAGATTTTTACCGCTGATAGTTTCATCCCAAAGCGCGAATTCTGAACCCGGTTCTGTACTCATTTCGGCAGGTTCGCCGGACCACAACTGAATGGTTGCCGGGTTCGTAAGCGCAATATAGACTTCCTCCGGTTTGCCTGAAAGTAAATAGTATTTTTTGTAGTCCTTCATAGCCCAAATTTACTCAGAAATCTGTGACATGTAAGGACAATAAAAAACCCCGGTCAAAGACCAGGGCTTTTATTAGAGGGTTCAGATAACCTTATAATTTATTTACAACAGTTTCAGATACATATTTAGAACTTCTGTTGATAGTATAAACTTCAGATTTGTTAGTCTTCTTAGATTTAACTTCGATACGGATATTCTCATCGATCATACCATCTGGATTCAACTTGAATTTCTTTGAGATGTAGCTTCCTTTAACTTTATCAGCATACAAAGTATTACCAAGGTTGTCCTTGATTGTTATATAAAATTCCTCAACTTCTTTGTTGTTGAGATCAAGTTGGAAAACCGGAGCTTCGTCAACTGAGCTGATCAATTTAACTTCGATAGAAGAAGGTTTTTTCTCGTCCGTAGCGGATGCAGTAAGGTTAAGAGATAAAACAAAAAATAAAGACAGTGCGAATGTTACTAGTACTTTTTTCATGATAATTGAGTTTTTAGAGTTTTAGATTAAAATGTTATAATAAAAAATTGTTAGTTGAATATTGATTGTTAATTGAAATCTTAATTTATAAAACCGGAAATACGGTTTGTTCAATGTAGCAATCGTGCGGCTGGCAAAAGTTGGAGCTTGTGACTTTTCGGCGTTTCGTATTCGCCTGTTCGTCTTTCGTAATGCAAACATACGCCGGGTTTTTCCGGTCCTAAAATCAACATCAAGCTGTTTTCCGTATGCTAAACCCTGGAAACATCTTATGAAACCCTTGCTTGTCAAGCATTTGGTAAATAAATTAATATGATGTCCAGCCGATAATTCAATCCAATTATTCAATAAAAATTGCTTCAAATTCATATTTACTTAACATTTAACTGACGTTTTTACTCTACTATCAAGTACAAATCCGCATAATTTTGAACAGTGCATTTGCGGTTATTCGAGGCTGTTATCATCATTTTTGCATTGTATTATTGTTAGATAAATAATCCGGACCGGAAAAATCAAGTCGGAATCTGCACTTAGACAGATGTAGGTGTAAACCGCTGGCAATGTTCCGGATATAAAAAAGGTTTAGGCGCAGAGACAACAGCAGCTGGTAAACACGGTATCTGCTTTATCTTGTTCTGCCTGAATTTGTTAAGCATAAATTCCTGGTGTGTAAACCTTAAGCTGCATCCCTGCTGGCTTAGACGGTTTTTTAATGACAATCGTTAATGTTATGATAAGAGAGAATTTAAAGTAAGAAACGCATGTTACATTTTCGTAATTTTGCGGCTGGAACTGAATAGTAGGGCATTAAATGCCATGGATAATGAGGACAGGAGTTGACGAAATCTCTCTAATATCTTCCATTTTAACTGATCGGGTTTTTACACTACTATTATCTCCGCCAACTTTACCGATTGTATATGAAACTGTGGCTGCTTGTTTATTTTCAATAATAGACAGTAGGTGCTATTAACGTATACACCCTTTGAAGCATCGGACATTCCAGGTATCCGCCCTTTGAGTCATCAGCCCTATAATTAATCTGCCCTATGATTAATGTGTTTTATGAATCATGTACCCTATGAATCATCGGCTGCTTAAATAACCCACCCAATGGAACTTCGTTCCTTATGAAACATAAAGGATAATCCCTGGCCCTTTGAAAATACAGCCATTGAAAATGAGTCTGTACATATAGAAAGCTATGAATCGTCGGAATCATTTATGCATTACTGTAATACTGTAGTAGCTGCATGATGCTGTGAACCTGATGAAACGCCCCGTTGAAAAATTCAATATCCATTCACAAACCAATCTACTTGTCCATTTAAGATAAGATCAGGGATTTGTTTTGTTGAGCAATGCTGAGGTCAGTAAAGCAGCAATGCTCATTTACTTCGGATGAAAAAAAGTGGGCTGATGGTCGGCCTGCGGGCAGTCGGCGTTTGGCAACAAATTGCTGGCTGCTTTTTTTATTTATAGAATTTTTGCATTAGCAGGCGAATATAAAACCTGGGAGAAGCAAGCTGTTTTCTTAGTTTAACATCATAAAGCATACCTGAAATCAGGGTTTGCAACGCCCTCGAAATACTACCTCTTTTCATCAGCCAGTTAAACAGACGCGGATAGGCTGCAAGTTTCTGCAACCGTTTACTTAACTTAAACTCTGGTCCGAGTACCCTGTATAACTCCAGGTCATAAGTTGACAGTGATTCAGATGAGTAGTCTTTTGTATTTACACATTTCGCTGCATGTATAGCCGCAATTCTTCCCGCATACATAGCGTTACCAATACCCTCGCCTGTAAGCGGATCAATCATAAAGGCTGCATCACCCACGAGCATATAATTATCACCTGAAATCTTTCTCTCTCTGGCTGCCAGTGGCAGGCCATAACCTTCAACCTTACCGTTAAGTGTTGCTTCAGAAAATCTTTCTTTCAGAGCCTGATCTGTTGCAATTGTCTCTATGAGTAATTTTCGAAGGTTTATTTTTTTCCTGCTAACGTCGCTGCTTAGCATATCCAGGCCAACATTTGCTTCACCACCAGGTAAAGGAAAGATCCAGAGATATCCGGGAAGACATTGATTTAAAAAATGCAGCTCGATGAATTGATCACTATGCAGATTTTTGACATTCGTGAAATAACCACGAACACCTGCAGAATACTCGTGAAGGGTATATGAAAATTTAGCATGTTTTTTTGTGAAAGCAGAATGTGCCCCGTTTGCGATTATTACCAACGAACAGGTTACCTCCAATTTTCCTTGTGCATCCGACAAACGGTAACCATTTTCAACCTTTTCATAAGTGTCGATACCAATACCTTCGATAAGATCAATTCCGGTAGCTCTTTTCAATTCATCGACCAGGAAATTATCGAAATGAAACCGTTTGCAAACAAAACCGATCGGTTTATCAACTGCCTTATTGTAATCAGCTTTGTAGGGAATAGGCATTGCGTAACGTCCGGGTGATACAAAGCTGACACCCCAGCTTGGTTGCTTGTTTTCGAAAGCCCGGAAACGTTGAGCTATTTCCGGGTCAATCTTTTCCAGTATCGTAATCACTTTTCCACTCAGGCCGTCACCACAAACTTTGTCACGGGGAAACTTTGCTTTATCTATCACTGTGCATGCAATACCCAGGCGATTCAGCTGAAGTGCCACTGTTGAGCCGGCTGGTCCTGCACCAACTATACAGATGGATGTGGAGATCGTCTTAATCGGGTTTGCTTTTTGTGAGAACCATAAAAATTCCGAAAAGGAGAAATCCACCGGCAGTATAAAAGGTAAGATTGCTTTTTGCAGACTCGTTCATAAATCCATTGATCATTAGTATGACCGAAACAAGTAAAAAGAATAAACCAATCACAAAACTGAGTTCGTTTAATCGCTTATACATATGCGTTAGTTAAAAGAAAACAAAGTTTAAAATAAGTGTCAGTACAATCAGGATGATGCTCAGGGGTACCACACGCAGATACCATTTACCCTCGTGATATTTTGGTTTTTCAGTGAGAGAATAAACCAGTCCTATCAGCTCTTCATCGGATTTTGGTTTGGTAAACAGGCTTACGATAATGGTAGTGAAAAAATTTACCACCCACGATACAGATGCTACAATAAAGGCCTGACCCATACCGCTTTTGATTTCCCATACCTCAGCAATCCATCCGCCTTTACCTTCGGCAACAGTAAGTCCATGTGTAAGAGCAGCACCTAATGTTCCCGCAACCAGCCCCCAGAAAGCTCCATGCGCGGTTGTTCTTTTCCAGAACATACCAAGCAGGAAGGTTGCGAACAGGGGACCGTTTACAAATCCAAACACCAGTTGCAGGAAGTCATTTATGTTGTTAAAACCTTTAGCGATGTATGCTGTCAGGATTGAAAAAAGGATCCCGATCACGGTAATGAATTTTCCAACCTGCAGGTAATGTTTATCGGATTTGTTTTTTACAAAATAGGGTTGATAGATATCATAGGTAAAGACGGCATTAAATGCAGTTACGTTACCTGCCATACCGCTCATAAACGATGCTATTAATGCCGTAATACCCACCCCGAGTAATCCACTTGGATAATAATGAGCAACCAGGGAAGGGAGTGTCATAGTATAATCCAGTTCTCCGTTATCTGTCAATGGTATACTATAACCTTTTGATTGAAGCGCAGGTTGCATCAGTGCTATCGCAATTATGCCAGGAAGTACAACAATAATCGGCATCAGCATCTTAGGCAGCGCAGCTACGATTGGAGTACGTTGTGCATCCCCCATATTTTTAGCAATCATTGCCCGCTGCACAACCAGGAAATCTGTGCACCAGTAACCGAAGGACATTACAAAGCCCAACCCGAAAATCAATGACATAAAATGCAGCCCCATTGGGTTACTATCAGCGTCACCCATATATTTCCAGGCATGGGTCATTTCAGGTTGAAGCTGGGATTTTATATTTTCCCATCCGCCCGCATCCTGGAGACCAACAATAACAAGCGGTGACAATCCAAGTACGATCAGGAAAAACTGTAATACCTCGTTGTATACAGCGCTGGTGAGTCCTCCAAGGAAAGTATAAGTCGCCACGATTCCGGCCGCGATCCAGATAGAGATATCAAAATCCCAATGAAGAATTACTTCAAGCAATTTAGCCAGGGCATATAATGAGATCCCTGAAGAAAAAACCGTCATAACGGCGAAGGATATGGCATTCAATCCCCTCGTTTTTTCATCAAATCGCAGTTTGAGATATTCGGGAACACTACGCGCCCGGCTTCCATAATAAAATGGCATCATAAATACACCGAGGAAAACCATGGCAAAAATCGCCCCGACCCAATAAAAGTGGACGGTCATTATGCCGTATTTAGCACCTGAGGCAACCATACCAAGAACCTCCTGTGCCCCAAGATTAGCAGAGATAAACGCAAGGCTGGTAATCCAGAGTGGAATATTACGGGAACTGGAGAGAAAATCATTACTGGATTTGATCTTTTTCTTGATGATAAATCCAACACCTATTACAAAAAGAAAATAAACAATGATTACAAGGTAATCGGCAATCGCTAGTTTCATCCGTTAATTTTTATTTTTTATTGGCCTGCCCGCTGTGCTCTGGCAGGCGGGTCGGATAGCTTGCCCCGCCTTAGCGGGAGAACGCCCAGGCAACATTCGCCTTTCTGGTCGGAATTTACATGGGCATTTCATATCAATCGTTAAGCGTTAATTGGGTTTCTGGCTGCACAATATATTCGTTTCATGGGATTTGCAAACATTTTCCTGAACGAATCCGGGGGTTCCGGAGCCAGGATTTTTGCATTCTCGGCCGATTTTTGTAATTTGTATGATAATCTATTTAGGTTAAACTATTAATAAACGACAAGCTATGTCATCGCTAAAAAACGAATCATTTACTCCCGAAGAAATAAATCCTCTGCGCAGTCTTGATGAATGGGAAGACGCCGTTCTCGAGCGTTATCCGGAACCTGATACCATCGCTAAGGACAAAGCGAAAGATGAGTTCAGAAATTATGAAGAACCGGGTCGCGATACGGTCAGAGAATTCTACAGGCTTAATCATACTTATCAGAATTATGATTTTGTGATACAGAAAAAGGGTGATTATCTCAAATTTGATAAGAAAGAAATGCCTGTCTGGGATGCTTTCCAATTCCTGAATCAACTTGTTGATGATTCAGATCCTGATACAGATCTCGATCAGTTTCAACATCTTCTTCAAACATCCGAGGCCATCCGCAGAGACGGTCATCCAGACTGGATGGTGCTAACAGGACTAATGCATGACATGGGAAAAACACTTTGTCTTTTTGGTGAACCCCAGTGGGCCGTTGTTGGCGACACCTTCCCTGTAGGCTGTGCTTATTCCGATAAGATTGTTTATCCCGAGTTTTTTGAAAATAATGCGGATTATTCCGATCCCCGCTACAACACCAGGCTTGGTGTATATGAAGAAGGTTGCGGCCTTCGGAAAGTACATATGTCCTGGGGTCACGATGAATATGTGTACCAGATGATGAAGGATTATATTCCTGAACCAGGCTTATACATGCTCCGTTACCATTCTTTCTATGCATGGCACCGCGAAGGTGAATACAGTCATTTGCTGGATGATCATGATAAGGAAATGCTAAAATGGGTGAAACTTTTCAATCCTTACGACCTTTATTCAAAAAATCCAACTCCACCAGTTTGGGAAGAACTCAAACCTTATTATACGGAGCTGGTTGCCAAATATCTCCCAAAAACATTGAAATTCTAAAGAAAGCCTTGCTAACAGGTTTTAAATAAAAAACCGGTTATCGCCAGTAGCGTAACCGGTTTTTATTTGCCCCGGATTCATAGCAGTTGAAACTGTAAATTTTTATCGGTGAAAAGATTCGTTTCATTTTTTTTATTCAGTTTCGTTTTCAGTGCCTGCGCTGATGCGCAAACAGATTCTGTATTTCTGTTTGCCTATTTTAAAGATAATGGTGAGGATGGATTGCATCTTGCATATAGCGAAGATGGCTTCAGTTATAAAGCGCTGCGGGCTGATAGCTCTTTTCTCAGACCAACAGTCAGTAATGATAAACTTATGCGCGACCCATGTATTATTCGCGGCGGTGATGGCAAATTTCATATGGTGTGGACCGTTAGTTGGAACGACAAAGGAATCGGTTATGCAAGCTCGGATGACCTGGTCACCTGGAGTAGGCAACAATTTGTTCCGGTGATGGCCGGTGAAGCGTCAGTGCTCAATTGCTGGGCGCCTGAAATTATCTATGACAAGGGTATTTATATGATCTATTGGGCATCTACCATTACCGGTAGGTTTCCGGCTACAGATTCTACAGGCGATGAAAAATACAATCATCGCATATACTATGTCACCACGAAAGACTTCAAAACTTTCACAAATGCTTTGCTTTTGTATGATCAGGGTTTTAATGTAATAGATGCATCTATCCGAAAACACGGTAATACTTTTTTTATGTTTTTGAAAGATGAGACCAGGTTTCCGCCGCAGAAAAATCTACGTGTGGCAACCAGTTCCAGGCTTACCGGAGGATATTCGAAGCCATCGCCGCCAATAACTGGTAATTATTGGGCTGAAGGGCCTACTGTAGTTAACAAAGGTGATGGCTGGCTTATGTATTTTGACAAATATACCTTGCACCGTTATGGTTTGCTCGAATCAAAGGACCTGATAAACTGGACTGATATTTCAGATAAACTAAGAGTGCCAACCGGCCTCCGTCATGGCACAGTCCTTAAAATTTCCAGGAAAGAGTTCAACAGAATTATGAATTATGAGTTATGAGTTATGAAACCATTTATAATTCATCACTCCGTTTCATAATTCATCACCCATAACTCATAATTCTCTTAAGTTTGTTTGATAAAAAGATAAAGGATGAATTCTGGACCACGTTTGGAAAATACATGGCATTACATCCATCTGCGTCAGCTGACAAAGTGAATTGGATAAATTATAAAACCGGTGTTAAACTGGTTCAGTTCCGGCTCGAAGTGAATGAAAAAAAGGCAGGAATTTATATAGAACTTTCAAAAGCAAATTTGGAGGTGCAAAAAAAACTATTTGATCAGTTGACACGGGATATTGATTTACTAATCGATTATACAGATGCGAACTGGAAGTTAGAATCTCAATTAAAAATTACAGAAGGCAGGATCGTGTCAAGAATTTTCCAGGAATGCCGCGAAGTAAATGTCTATTTTAAATCCGACTGGCCTGCGATTATTTCTTTTCTCAAATTTGAGCTTATTGGTCTTGACAAGTTCTGGACCGAACAGAAGGATATCTATGCTTTCATCGCTGATTCCTAATTTCTCCCTGACAGTAACAAGGTGCCAAAAAACTACAAAACACGGTCGCTGTAAGGCTTTCGCAGGGCTGCCAGTGAAACAGTAGAAAAACTGGCATGATTCTTTATTAGTATAATGAGAATAAGTTAACTATCTCGCGGGATATTCTAAATAAGTGACTCCGTAGCCTACCATACAACTGTACTCCCCTAACGTAGAGCAAATTTTTAATCATTTTTTTACTTAAAACTTGAATGTTATGAAAAAGCTACTATTAGCAGCAGGAATCGGTATGTGCATTTTTGCAATGGCAACCACAGATACAAATGCGGGAAGCTATGAATACCGTGATCTGACCCAGGATACTACACCAAAGAAAAAGGATACAACTAAGCCTAAGAAAGATGACTCTCTTAAAGTTCAGTTAGTATCTCCTGTCAAATAAAGGTTTGAAAGGATTTTGAATGGATTATAAGCGAACCGGTCAGCGTTGATCGGTTCGTTTGTGCCTATACGATATTGGTGATTGCTGCCATAACGGTTTGCATCAGGATCTGACATTGCATCAGGGTCTAACATTTGCAGCAGGTTCTAGCATTTGCATCAGGGTCTAACATTTGCACCAGGTTCTAGCATTTGCACCAGGTTCTAGCATTTGCATCAGGGTCTAACATTTGCATCAGGGTCTAACATTTGCATCAGGGTCTAACATTTGGAGCAGGATCAGCCACCTGGATCTAATTTTTTTGTTCGACTTTCTCTTCAACGCTGCCTTTGATTCGTCTGTACATAAATGATAGTGTTTGTTTGTTCCATCCCTCAAAGCGTCCGCGTTGAACCACCAGGTCGTTATTATAAGATGGGTTCAGGAAATAATGAAAGGCAAAATGAGCCTTAGGTTCCTGCCATCCTATCATTTGTCCGAACCTAAGGACATTAAACACCAGCGTGTCATTCCATCTTTCCACTGTATAATATTTGTTTGCAAATTGCTTCAGCAAGGCAACTTCATCCTGGTTCTCCACTGAGTCCAGCTGCTGTTCATTTTTACTAAAATAATTAAAGGGAACAGGTTTGTTACTATCGTCAAAAACTGACAGATGCCCGATATAAAAACCTGTATCTACATTGGCTACGCTATACCAAAGGAGGTTATTAAAAGGGGTAGGGGTTGTAAAATATCCCGATGGCCGGACGCCCATTCCGGATAATGAATGTTCGAAATGTTTTCCGGCAATAATTTTATTGTGAGTGCTTAAACCCAGATAAAAAAATGAAAGCAATAAAGCCATTCCTGCAATTCTTTTTTGTCGCAGGTGATTGACCCGATAACCAAATATCATTAAAGTCGCGACGACAGGCCAGATCGAAAAAAGTGGATCCGCAACATAAAGCAGGTTCAGGGAAAAGCGTTGAGATGAAAAAGGTTCCAGGAACCCTGTGCCATATGAATTGCAGCTATCGAGCAAATCATGCAGCACAATTTGAATAAAAAAGAACACATAATAATAACCGTAGGAAATTTTCTGTCGGCGGTAGAGCCTGGAACATATAAATGCCAATAAAAATGGGACCAGTACCGCAAATAATAAAGAATGTGTAATTCCACGATGTGCTATTAGTTCCTCAGGTAAAGACAGTAACAAGCCTCCAACTGCATCTATATCAGGAAGGCTTGCAGCAACCAGTCCCCATAAAAGGGCTTTTCTTCCAAGTTGTTTTCCAAGCATTATTTCGCCAATACAGGTACCAATGGCAATATGTGTAATTGAATCCATATAGCTAAGTCTTAAATTCAGTTTTCAGCGATTAAATATCTGGAAAAGTTCGCAAGATTCGGGTTTAATAGCCAGCAGATGAGAAATACATTTGTTGAGGAAATTGTTTTATTATGAATACACAACAGATCAACTACGAACGTATTGCGACAGCAATAGATTTTATCAGAAATAATTTTAAGGATCAACCTGACCTTGACAAGGTTGCCTCAGAAATACATCTTAGTCCATTCCATTTTCAAAAGATGTTTTCAGAATGGGCTGGCGTAAGTCCGAAGAAATTTTTACAATACCTTACTGTGGAACATGCAAAAAATATACTAAGACAGAATAAAGCTACTAATGCTGATATAGCTTTTGAGACTGGTCTTTCCGGAACTGGCAGGTTGCACGATTTATTTGTGAGTATTGAAGGCATGACCCCGGGTGAATATAAAAACGGTGGCCAGGACTTGATTATCAATTACAGCTTTGCAGAAAGTCCCTTCGGTCAGATTTTGGTAGCATCTACATCAAAAGGAATTTGCTATATGGCTTTTGTAGCACATGATGCCCAGGCGCTTGAGTCGCTCAAAAATAAATTTCCCAATGCGAGTTACAGGCAGGTTGTTGACGAGCACCAACAAAATGCTTTATTTATTTTCAGGCAGGACTGGAAAGGATTGCAAAAGATCAAACTGCATCTGAAGGGATCACCATTTCAACTGAAAGTTTGGGAAACCTTGCTGAGAATACCTTTTGGCAACCTCGATACCTATGGAGGAATTGCCAGGCAGATTCAAAATGAATCGGCATCACGGGCAGTGGGAACGGCGGTTGGAGATAACCCGGTTGCCTACCTGATCCCCTGTCACCGTGTTATTCAGGCTGCCGGAAAGATGGGCGGATATCATTGGGGGACAAATCGCAAAGCCGCGATAATTGGTTGGGAGGCTGCACAACTGGAGCAGAAAGCCTCTTGATTTGAGCGAATTAGTTTCTGGATTTTTGGGAGAAATAGTAAGCGTATGAGAAAAATGAGCTTGGAATTTATGACCTCATGTACTATTCGTGCACTATTATGGCGGAATAATTTGTGTTTTGAATTAAATTATGATTACACATGCAGCATTGGGAACCGGTTTTTTAGCAAGCAGATCGCTGTTTAATTTAATCCGGGCTGGTGAAATCTGTTTCGCAGGCAACAGCAGCCTGAAAATTTATGGTACGATCGGATGCAAAACCGGGAAAAGAATGAAAGTGGCTAACCGGGTATTTTTTAAATCGATAAAAGAAGCAACTGCTGCTGGTTACCGCCCTTGTGGAAATTGTATGAAGAGACAATATTTAATATGGAAAAAACAAACCTGATTCCGCATCATGGAATCGCCCATTTATACGACATCTTTTTTCCAATACCGGAAGCAGACGCCCTTTTCAAAGAGCTTACCGAAAAAGTACCCTGGAAACAGGAACCAATAAAAATGTTCGGTAAAGATATCATGCAACCCAGGCTTACCTGCTGGTACAGTGACCCCGGCATTGCTTACAGCTATTCCGGGATCACAATGGAGGGCCTGCGATGGATAAAACCATTAACTGAGATCAGGTCGCGGATTGAGCAACTGGCCGGGGTTAAATTCACTGGCGCGCTTCTCAACTTTTACCGCGACGGCAAGGACAGTATGGGTTGGCACCGAGATAATGAAAAAGCATTGGGCAAAAACCCGGTAATTGGTTCAGTGAGTCTGGGTGGCACCCGGACCTTTCAGTTAAGGGATTGGTTGACAAAAAAGGAGATTATTTCCATGGATCTCTCAAACGGGAGCCTACTGATCATGGCCGGTGAGAGCCAGCATTTCTGGGAACATAGGGTACCCAAACAATCAGGACCAGCAATTCCACGTTTAAATATCACCTTCAGGGTAATTCAGCCACCTGTGGGAGCCGGTTCCGGGAAGCACCATTCCATTGGAAACCCGGCATGATCTTCGTTTATGTTAGTTTTTAAGGTCTTGTTAAAGTGCTGGGTTCGCTAACGAAAACCAAACTTTTCAGGGTCTTTGAACGTATTTTACTCTCAAATTCCATCTCCGATTATGCAAATATTCAAAAGCTCTTTATTCGCCGTTTGTGTGGCAGGGATTGTATTGATGTCATCCTGTAAGAAGGAAACTTCTTCAGATGAACAGCCGCCGGTTGATTCTACCGGTAATGGTTCGGTTAATGACAAAATAAAGGACACCGTGCTAGGGTACTCACAGGATATTTATTTGTGGTTTGAACAGATCCCATCCACTTTTAAACCAAGGACTTATGCCGACCCTAATAAAATTATGACGGCTATACGAGAATACAGCGTTGAGCCTGGATTTACAAAGCCTGTAGATAGGTGGAGTTTTGCCATGAAGAAGGCAGAGTGGGACGATTTGAGTTCAGGCATTGCCGGCGACTTTGGAATAGATGTGGTTTTCCGGGCCGAGGGTGATTTGCGGGTTAAGTCTGTCGAAAAGAAATCCCCTGCCGGAAAAGCGGGAGTGAGAAGGGGTTGGAGAATCACTAAGCTCAATGGAAGCTCGAATATAACTACTACTAATTCCAATGCTATTGTAGATGCTGTTTTTTATAGCAACAGCACCGTTTTTGAATTTCAGAAGCCGGATGGTACCAGCACAACTTCTACCCTTGCCGCCACTTCCTACCAACAAAATCCGATTTTTCTTGATACGGTTTATACGGCCGGGGCAAACAAAGTTGGGTACCTTGTCTTTAATTCTTTCCTTGGTGATTCGAACCAGATTTATAACAGTTTCCAACAAATTTTCGGTCGCTTTGTCTCTGAGAATGTAAAGGATGTGATTGTGGATCTTCGCTATAATGGTGGTGGTTATGTTTCAATGCAGGAAAAACTTGCAAATTACCTCGTTAAGCCGGCGGCGACAGGTCAGTTGATGATGAAGGAAGTATTTAATAAGAATTACATAAAATGGAATGAAAGCATCAACTTTTCAAAGCTTGGTTCGCTCAATCCTTCAAGAGTGTTTTTCATCGTAAGTGATAATACAGCATCAGCCAGCGAATTGCTAATCAATAATCTTAAGCCATATGTAGAAGTGAAACTGGTAGGACCAAAACCTACTTATGGTAAACCGGTTGGTTATTTTCCTATCGGTGTGGGTGATTGGTATATATTCCCCGTTTCTTTCAGAAGTACAAACAAAGATGGCCAGGGTAATTATTTCGATGGAATTGCTTTAGATAGCAAATCTGCGGATGGTGTTGATAAAGATTGGGGAAATATACAGGAGGCTTCACTTGCCAATGTGCTTTCTTATATCGCTTCAGGTAATTTTGTTCCATTATCAACTACTTCAACTTTAGGCATAAGTGCTGAAGTTTCCAGTAAAAATAAACTGTTTAGTGATCGTTCTTTTAAAGGTGCCGTTATTAGTCAGCGTCCTATAAAACCTTAAAAATATTTACTAACATTGCAATGGCCGGCACAGATATTACTGTAACCGGCCATTTGTTTGTGCCTTATAAAAATACCATATGATTAAATATATCAGATTTGTTAGCGTGTTATTTTCTTATAAATTGTTGACTTTTGGATTATTGACTTTTGGATTGTTGATAGGCAACCAGCTTTTTGCCCAGGATGATCTGCCAGATTACCGAAATAAAAAAGACAATTTCACCAAGGTAAGGGAGAAGGATATCAGGAATGATCTGGCGAGTTTTGCAATCGCAGGAATCGAAGAACGTATCGGGAAAAAACCATTGAAAGATATTCCGGCACGAAATTACAGCGGCAGTAATTTGTTATTTGAAGAAGGAAATATAAAAGTTAATATCACCGCAGGAATTTTCGATCCTTCAAAACACCGGCTTGATTCTGTTGAAAAGTATCTTGTAAAAATAGATAAGAAACCTTATTTCGGAAATTATGGAAGCGTACCCAGGTATACTATTTCATCGGTCACACTTTTTGTAGATAAGGATACGATTGCAGTTCCCCAGGCTGCTTTATTCGATTTATATAGTCCAACTTTTGCTTACCGTGACGGTGGAGGGATTCCAAAAACCTTCAATGCGGTATATTTATCAGCAGATAAGCGTACTATATATGTTTATATGCTTAATAAAGAGGACCGTGGTAGTTACGAGGTGACCTGGATCTTCAGGGATAAGCAATATCTGCGCAGGGTTGTTGACTCAAACATTCTAAAATAGTTGCCCCAAACTTTCTAAAATAGTTGACTCAGGCATTCTAAATAGTTACTCAAACAATCTAAAGTAGCTGACTCAAAGTTTCTAAAGGAGCCGGCCCAAACATTCTAAATAAATGTGATATTCCCCCTAAAAAAAGAAATATTCCCGGGTCTGAACAATTAGTATAACAGTATACCGTTAGTATAACGGTTTTTCATAGGATATTGGATTTTAAAACGGGGCTGGATTTCTATCCTGGCCCTTCTTTTTTTTTAGCCTGATCCCAAGTCCAATTAATCTCACATTTTTCAAATCGAACTCAACTCCGATCCCAGTTGCTCATTCCCCAGTTTACTTCTTACCAGTTCTCATTTCCCTGCTTACATACGACTTTCCAATTCCCCATCACCCCGTCCGTCTCCTTTCCTGATACCCTAACTCCCAAATTACCCCTTTCCATTGCCATTCCTACTGCCTGCTATTCTCTTAAGTAATCATTCTCTTAAGTAATCATTCTCTTAAGTCATCAATCACTTAAGTTGTCATCACTTAAGTCATCAATCTTTTAAGTCATCAATCTCTTAAGTCATCAATCACTTAAGTTGTTATCACTTAAGTCATCAATCTCTCAAGTTGTCATCGCTTAAGTTGTACTCACCTAAGTTGTTTTTAACTTAGATTATACTCCTCTTAAGCTATAATTTTTCAAAAAATCTTTACCGCAAGCCCCGAAATCTGATTAAATTATTTAAATCTGCCCACAGACCGGTTCATCCCAACCAAAATCCTATAACTTTCACAATAAGAACTCATAATTCATGATTTCTTCATCTGTTTTCATAATTCATAACTCATAATTCATAATTCTCTTGAGATATTTTCAAATAGAACAAGAATTGCCCTGGCAGGAAGCTGACCCAAAAATTGAGCGTCAGGTTTATGGCTACAATGACGAACTAATGATGGTCAAAGTAAAATTCGAAAAAGGTGGGATCGGCGCTATGCATCAACACCCACATACACAGGTTACCTATGTTGAATCAGGACAATTCGAATTGACAATAGGGAACAACAAAAAAATACTCAGCAAAGGAGATGGTTTTTTTGTACCTCCTGGTGTGTTGCATAGCTGTGTTTGTCTCGAAGCAGGGATGCTGATTGATTGTTTCACTCCCATGCGTGCAGATTTTGTCTAAGTCCGGGACGGTTTTTTCCTCATATTTATTACCCTTTGCAGATTGTATTGCCAATGAACTCTATCAAGCTACTATTCCAGGCAGTTTTAATATTATTTGCAACAACTGCCAATTGCCAGTCGGTTGGGCCTGATCGTTATTTGAATCTGTGGTATTCGGCACCTGCTTCTGCCTGGGAAGAAGCTTTACCACTTGGAAATGGCAAAACAGGTGCTATGATTTTTGGAGGTGTCAAAGAAGAACGGTATCAGTTGAATGATAATACCCTTTGGTCCGGTTATCCCGAACCCGGTAATAATCCCGGCGCAGCTGCCCTGCTTCCACTCGTAAGAGAGCAAATCTTTAAATCTGATTTTGACTCGGCCGGAAAAATCTGGAAAAAGATGCAGGGACCTTATTCTGCCCGCTATCTTCCATTGGCCGACTTAAGGATTAATTTTCCGGGTGATACTATGGTCACTGCATACAAAAGGGAGCTCGATCTGAACAATGCAGTTTCGGTTGTACAATACCGTAAGAACGGAAAGTTGTATCAGCGTGAAACTTTTATCAGTCATCCTGACCAGGTACTTGTATCCAGGCTTACGACTGATGCTGGGGAAGGTCTTAATTTCAGTCTTCGTCTCAATAGTAAGTTGAAATATAAAGTAGTGAAGAACATTGGGGGTTATTTAATACTCTCGGGAAAGGCACCGAAATATGTAGCTAACCGCGATTTTGAAAAGCCACAGATCATATATGAAGATTATCCTGGCGGGGAAGGAATGAATTTCCAGGTTCATGTTAAAGTAGTAACCGATGGAGGCCGGATTTCAACAAACGATTCAACAATTACAATAAACGGCGGCAAATCGGCAACCATTTATCTTACAGAAGCAACCAGCTTTAATGGTTTTAATAAATCTCCTGGTAAAGACGGCAAAGACCCCGCAGTTGAAGCTTCCTATAATATGGCTAAAGCCGTTTCACAAAACTATACTGCTTTAAAACAGCGGCATATAAAAGATTACTATCAGCTGTTCGGGCGGGTAAAATTCGGGCTTCCGGCAGAGCCGGAGGTATTGAAATTACCTACCGATCAAAGACTGAAACAGTTTGCATCAAAACCTGGCGATCAGCAGTTGGCCGTGCTTTACTATCAGTTCGGCCGATACCTGATGATTGCAGCTTCAAGGCCGGGCTCAAGACCTGCAAACCTGCAGGGGATATGGAACGATCACATTCAGCCGCCATGGGGAAGCAACTATACGACAAATATCAACACAGAGATGAACTACTGGCCGGCCGAAAATACGAATCTCAGCGAGTGCCATGAGCCCCTGTTTAATTTTTTAAAGGAGCTCGCGGCCAATGGCCAGGTGACTGCGCGGGTTAATTATAATATTAATGAGGGCTGGACAGCACATCATAATTCAGACTTATGGGCAAAGACTTCACCCCCGGGTGGTTTTGAATGGGACCCACGTTCAACTCCACGCTGGAGCTGCTGGCCAATGGCAGGTGCCTGGTTGAGTTCACATCTGTGGGAACATTACCAGTTTACAAATGACCGTCAATTCCTGCAACAATATTATCCGGTGATGAAAGGGGCTGCTGCATTTTTGCTAAACTGGCTTGTCGAAGATCCGAAGTCAGGCTACCTGGTAACCAATCCATCCACCTCACCTGAAAATACTGTCAAAGTCAATGGTAAAGAATATGATCTTAGTATGGCCAGTACTATGGATATGTCTATAATTAAAGAATTATTTAAGGCAGTAATTGAAGCTGACTCGATCCTTGGAATAAATGACGGTTTCAGTCCAAGGCTTATAAAGGCCAGTTCGAAGTTGTATCCTTATCATATTGGTAAACGCGGGCAAATCCAGGAATGGTTCAAAGACTGGGATGATAAAAACGATAAACACCGCCATATCTCTCATCTGTTTGGACTTTTTCCAGGCAACCAGATCAATCCGATACAAACACCCGAACTTAGCGATGCAGCAAGACAATCCTTAATTGAGAGGGGAGATGAAAGCACAGGATGGTCGATGGCCTGGAAGATAAACTGGTGGGCAAGGTTATACGATGGGAACCACGCTTATAAAATATTAAAAGATGCATTTCGATTTATCGACCCGGATAAAACAAAACCTGCGATGAGTGGGGGCGGTACTTATCCCAATCTTTTTGACGCACATCCCCCTTTCCAGATTGATGGGAATTTCGGCGCAACGGCGGGAATGACGGAAATGCTTATGCAGAGCCATTTAGGTAACATCGATTTATTGCCGGCACTGCCTTCGGCCTGGCCAAAGGGTTCTATCAAAGGAATAAAAGCCCGCGGGAACTTTGTTGTGGATATCGAATGGAATGATAGTCTGTTAAAGGAGGCAGAGATTGTATCCCCGCAAGATGGGCTTTGTGTTGTGAGTTATAAACAACCGATCAGGGTTTTGAATTCGGATTTCCAGGAGTTGTCTATGGAAGCTTATAAACAAGACGCCAAACCCGAACTTGTTGTTGCACCTGGTTTCGTTCCCTCTACAGTGGTTCCGAAACGTTACACTATCAGCTTCCAGGCACAAAAAGGAAAACATTATAAAATTCGGATCAGGTAAGCGATCAGCTAAACCAAGGTTATGAAAAAAAATATCCAGTTTGCAAAAATTCGGTTATTCATTACCGCTATATTACTCTTTCCTGCGGTTTTATCCCGTGCACAGGTTAAGCAATCTGAGCGAGGAATTGCTGATCGTGTTCCCCTGATTTTAAAGCAACATATTCTGAAGGAAGCTGCATGGGCGCTTACACAGCAACCAGAAACAGTCACCCCTGCTTTTTCATCAAGGAGTGCCGGTGGTAAACATGATTTTTTTTCGGAGGGTGATTATTGGTGGCCGGATTCTGCCAATCCGGACAGTCCATATGTACAGCGGGATGGACTTACAAACCCGGATAATTTTGTGGCTCATCGTAAGGCAATGATAAGGTTTAGTAGGGTAGTCGGGGCATTAGCCTCAGCCTACATACTTACCGGTGATAAGAAATATGCAACCCATGCAATGTTGCACTGCCACGCCTGGTTTATCGATACCGCGACACTCATGAATCCAAACCTTCTTTTTGCACAGGCAATAAAAGGTAGGGCAACCGGCCGCGGGATCGGTATTATTGATACAATACATTTTATGGAGGTGGTCCAGGGTTTAATCGTGTTTGAGAAAGCGCGTGCTGCCAATACAGCTGATATCGAAAGATGTAAACAATGGTTTGAAGCTTACCTCAACTGGCTTACAATGCATTCTTATGGTAAAGCTGAAATGAACGCAGCCAATAATCATGGGACCTGCTGGGTGATGCAGGTTGCGGCCTTTTCAAAATTCACAGGCAATCTTAAAATGCTGGAGTTTTGCAGTGAAAGATATAAATCAGTATTGCTTCCTGGTCAGATGGGTGTTGATGGGAGTTTTCCGCAGGAGCTGAGAAGAACAAAACCCTATGGATATTCTATTTTTAACCTGGATGCAATGGCCATGATCTGCCAGATTCTTTCTACTGGCGCTGATGATCTCTGGGCTTATGAAACGGCTGCAGGTCGGTCAGTAAAAAAAGGTATCTCTTACCTGGTCCCTTATATAAAAACTAAAAAAGACTGGCCCTTAAAACCCGATGTTATGTATTGGGAAGAATGGCCTGTTGCCCAGCCTTTCCTTGTATTTGGGGCAGTCAGATTCAACAATGAAGAATGGTTCAATGTTTGGAAAAAGCTTGATCATTCGCCACAAAATGAAGAGGTAATCAGGAACCTGCCGGTCCGGAATCCGTTGATATGGCTTAACCATTAAGAGAATCGATTGAGATCCAGGCCCGCTTTATTTAGGAACCTGCATTAGTAACCAACCGGCAAGATCGCGCGCAGCCTTATCGTTATCAAATCCCGGGGTTAACCTTCCATTACAATACTCATTGTAAAACCACGGATCTCCCACCGCGAAGACAGTACCTTTACCCAACTTAACTGTTGCCATTATCACTTCGCCCTTGTCAGTGAATGCTGATTTGGCTTTTCGGGTCAGCCTTAGTGAGCAGATATCTTTGATATACATTTTTTTTGCTGTCTTGAATATCGGATTTCCTTCCGGTACCATCAACGCTGCCATATCAAAATCATCACCCTTAACCTTATTGCGCAGATCATTGTTAAATCGGATACCAAATTTTTTAGCGAGCTGATTAAGATGTTTCAGTTCAGTATTCGCGCTGTCGTTTGCAAGAAGCACCAGGACTCCGCCATCTTTTACCCAATTGGTTATGACTTTTATATGTTTCGATCCTATATAATTTGGTTGCCCTGTTTCTTTTTCGGTATCGGGATCAACAATAATATAAACACCGGTGGATTTAAGATTTGTTGCTGTGGGTGCTGCATCCATGCTTTTGGTATCAGCGCCAAGTTGCCTGAATATATGTCCCCATATCGAGTAACCTGTCTGAGCTGTGTCTTCCCAGGTATAGTGAAAACGTTCAGCCTGACCGGTTTTCGCCTTCCTGAATTCCCTGTTGAAAAAATAATCGAGTGATACGACCTGGGCAATTGAAGTTGTACCGGAAAAAATCAGGAACAGAAGAACGGGTATTTTCATCATTAAGTTTTTGATTCAAAAAACATCTCAGTAATTATGCCTGATATTAATCATTTTTTAATTATGCCTGATATTATTCATTTTTGGTGAGATGGCATACTGCATGCGCCAATTTATGTTATGTTTTGTTGCCATCAGTAATTATCTCCTGTAACGTTTGAGGAGTTTCCCATGGCAATACCGATGAATTTTCTCATTTTGCGTTTATTATTGAAACGGGAGCTATTTCGGTTATGTTTACATTTATGTATCCATAAAAGCAGGTCGCCTGGTTTCTGATCGATTGTTCATAAAAAAAAATTACAAGTCATGTCTTCCCGTAGAAAATTTTTACAAATGACAGCCATGTCTGTTACCGCAACTGGTCTGAGTTCATTTGTTTCCAATGCTTCACCTGTATTTGATCAAACTAAAACCGCTTACAGCCTGGGGATGGCGGGTTACACATTCAGGTATTTTGATGTGGATCAGACTATCGCAATGATGAAGCGTACAGGCGTAAAAGAACTTTCCATCAAAGAATTCCATCTTCCTCTTGACAGCTCTCCTGAGAAAATCAAAGAGGTTAAAGATAAATTTAATGCAGCAGGTATAACTATCTATGCTGCCGGTGTTATCTATTTTAAAACAAAGGAGGAACTGGACCGTGCTTTTAATTATGCGAAACATCTTGGCGTTGATTTAATTGTTGGGGTGCCAACTGTGGAATTATTGCCATACACTGAACAGAAAGTAAAAGAATTTAATATTCGTCTTGCTGTTCACAATCATGGACCAGAAGATAAATTATACCCAAGCCCGGCTGATGCATTTTCAAAAATCAATAAGCTTGATTCAAGAATCGGGCTTTGCCTTGATATCGGCCATTCGCTGCGGGCCGGCACTGATCCTGCTAAAGCGGTGATTGAGTATGCACCTAGGTTGTTTGATCTTCATATCAAGGATCTTATCAGTAATGCGAAAGATGCAAAAGGTATCGAACTGGGAAGAGGAGTGATTGATATTCCTGCGGTAATAAAGGCATTGAAAAAAATAAATTTCAAGGGAAAAGCCAGTTTGGAATATGAATTGGATATGAAAGATCCATTCCCCGGTATTGCAGAATCAGTAGGATACTGGCATGGGGTTACAAAAACACTGGGATAACAATTATGGAATTCAGACAACTGGGTCAGACGGAAATAAAGCTATCGGCAATAACATTTGGTGCCTGGGCAATTGGTGGATGGATGTGGGGTGGTTCGGTAAAAAAAGATGCCCTGGAAGCCATCAAGGTATCTTATGAAGCAGGTATTACAACTATCGACACTGCCCCGGTTTATGGCCAGGGTTACAGCGAGGAACTTGTAGGTGAAGCCATCAGGGGCATTCCAAGGGATAAGGTTCAAATCCTGACGAAGTTTGGGATGCGGTGGGATGATACCCGAGGAGACTTTGCATTCAAAAGCCAGGACAACAATGGTAAGCCGATCGAGGTTTACCGTTATTCGGGTAAACAAAGTGTTATCGATGAATGCGAGGCCAGCCTGAAACGACTTGGTACAGATTATATTGATCTTTACCAGATACATTGGGCGGATCCGACTACTCCAATCGCGGAAACCATGGAAGCATTGAACCAGCTTTTACTGGATGGAAAAATTCGTGCAGCTGGGGTTTGTAATTACAGCAAAGCCCAGATGGAAGAGGCTGAAAAAACCATCAACCTCTCTTCGAACCAGGTTCCTTACAGTATGGTTGAAAGAAGCATAGAAGATGAATTATTGCCTTATTGCTTACAGAACCAGAAGTCGATTATAGCTTATAGTCCTTTGCAAAGAGGGATTCTCACAGGCAAAATAAAACCCGGACACCAGTTTGCGCCGGGGGATCATCGGCCGACTACAAAATTTTATAAACCTGAAAATATTGAGCTTATCAATCATTTGCTTGAAACGCTGGAACCCCTTGCTCTTGAAAAGGAAGTTACATTATCACAGCTCGTTATCCGCTGGACGATTGAGCAGCCTGGGATCACGGTAGCCCTGGTCGGCGCAAGAGATGCGGCGCAAGCTGTTCAGAACGCTGAAGCAATTAATTTGAAGTTGACGGAAGATGAAATGACCCTGATCGGTAAGCAAATCAGTAAACTTGAACTGGTTTGATAAGCGAATAAGGACAAGCCCCCTGGCTAAAAAAAAATAAAATGAACGGATGAATTATTAAATTGTTGAATATTATTCCATTTAATAATTCTCAATGTCATTGATAACTCCTGCCTCCGGGGTCTTTTCCACGACAGGATCACTGCCGGCTGGTGATCGTTCGGATTCCCCAAAGGCATTGATTTCTAACAAAACGCTTCTCTACTTTTTTTTCGTCCTCAAAATAATACTGCCTTTTCTTATCCAGGACAGTTATTACCAACCACATCGTGATGAGTTTCTCTATCTTGCCGAAGGGAAACATCTCGACTGGGGTTATATGGAAGTACCGCCGGTTCTTTCGGTTTTTTCCTGGCTGATCCATTTAACCGGTGGAGGAGAGTTCTGGATAAAGTTCTGGCCAAACCTGGTCGGAGGATGTTGCTGGCTGCTGGTAGGGAAGACCATTCTCGATTTCAAGGGACAAAAATTTGCATTGTTCCTGGGCTTTCTTCCATTCATTTTCGGTGCTTATCTCCGCGTGTTTCATTTATTTCAGCCAAATTTTATTGAAATCTTTTTCTGGACACTAATAGGTTATAGCCTGATTCGATTCATATCAACATCAAAGACCAAATGGCTTTATATTTTCGGAATCAGCCTGGGTCTTGGTATGATGAGTAAGTATACCGTCGCCTTTTATACAATCTCATTGCTGGGTGGCCTGTTATTAACAAGCCAGCGAAAAATGTTTCTTAACCCCCATTTCTATGGCGCAGCAGCAATTGCACTGGTCATCTTCCTGCCCAATTTTATCTGGCAATACCAGCATAACTTCCCGGTGATCACTCATATGAACGAGTTGAAAGAAACCCAGCTACAGTACAATCAAAACAGTGAGTTCATTACGAGCCAGTTTATGATGAATTTACCGGCTGTTTTTGTCTGGCTCGCAGGATTGATTTTCCTGATCTTTTCTCCACAAGGACGCCCTTTCCGGTTTTATGGTTGGGCCTTTTTTATTGTTGTGTTCCTGATGATTTACTTCAAAGGGAAAGGATATTATATACTTGGTATTTATCCTTTGCTTTTTGCTTTTGGTGCTACCTGGCTTGAAAAGCTAACCCTTGTTTCATGGCGATGGACCCGGTATGCCATGCTTGTATTTGCTATAGCAACAGGCCTGGTTGCCATTCCTATACTCCTGCCTGTAGCCAAACCCGATAACCTGGTGAAATATTACGAAGCTATCGGTTCATATAAAGCCGGCGACTATAAATGGGAGGATCTTAAAGCGCATCCTTTGCCCCAGGATTTCGCAGATATGATCGGATGGAAAGAATTAACAACTATGACAGCACGGGCATATGCATCTATTCCGGAATCTAAAAAACAGCGAACTATAGTGATTGGTTCAAGTTATGCTTTCGCCGGAGCTTTGAATTATTATGGTCCCGCTCAAGGTCTGCCCGAGGCCTACAGTACTAATGCCTCATTTCTACTTTGGCTACCGGAAAAACTTGATTTTGATCACATGCTTTATGTTGACGATGATTATTCCCGGGAGAATCCCATCTTCAAACAGTTTGGAAAGGTGACCGAACTAGGCAAACTCAATATGCCCATGTTCAGAGAAGATGGAACCAGGGTTTTCCTCTTCGAAAATGCAACTGATTCACTCCATATCATCCTTGGGGATTATGTGAAAACACTTAAAGGCAAATTTCTGCGTTGAGTTGCTATCTTTGGGTCCTTCTGCACTTGCCGTTTCTCAATCGGGACAAAGGCGGAATTAAAAAGGACATCGGAACCAAGAAATGAGTAATTCAGCTACCTGGCAGGCAGACTTTGAAAAGTACAAAATCTGTGTGCTTATACCCACCTACAATAATGCAGGCAGCATTGGCCAGGTTGTTAAAGATTTATCCGGATATACCACGAGTATCCTGATCGTAAATGACGGTTCTACTGATGCTACTGCGGAATTAATAGCTGGTTTTCAATTTGTAAAGTCGCTAAGTTATTTTCCTAACCGTGGCAAAGGCTGGGCGGTGAGACAGGGGTTTAAATTTGCTTTGAGTTTAGGTTATGAATATGCAATTACCATTGATTCTGATGGTCAACATTATGCCGAAGATTTGACTTTATTTATAAATGATCTTAAAACCAACGGAGATGCGATCATCATCGGGGCAAGGAACATGGACCAGGGTTCGGTTCCCGGTAAAAGCAGCACCGGAAATAAAATATCAAGTTTCTGGTTTCATGTTGAAACTGGTATTAAGATGAGCGATACTCAATCAGGCTACCGTTTGTATCCCATTCTTCGTTTGAGTAAAATGAGATGGATCACCCGGAAATATGAGTTTGAAATAGAAGTGATGGTGCGTTCGTCATGGGATGGGATACCAGTCCGCTCTGTTCCGGTAAAAGTTTACTATGCCCCAAAAGAGGAACGTGTGTCACATTTCAGGCCATTTAAGGATTTCACACGTATAAGTATACTTAATACAATCCTTGTTTTTATCACTTTTTTGTGGATCAAACCGCGTGATTTTTTCCGAATGGTTTTTCAAAAAAAAAAATTAAAAGAAGTTCTTCGGAATCAGCTTTTTAATACAGGTCAGTCGGATACGCGCAAGGCTTTTTCAATAGCATTTGGTGTATTTATGGGTATCATCCCGATCTGGGGGTTTCAACTGGTGACTGCGATTTTTTTGGCAATGCTTTTAAGGCTGAATAAAGCCCTGGTTATTATAGCAGCTAATATCAGTATCCCGCCAATGATTCCTCTCATTATATTTTTAAGCTATAAAATGGGCGCATGGTGGATGGGCGACAGGGTTATGACTTTGTCTTTCAGCCGGAATATAAACCTTGAAACCATCAAGGCAAATCTTGAACAATATATCTATGGAAGCATAACTCTTGCTATTATTGCGGCACTGTTGACGGGCCTGATTGCCTGGATTGTATTGAAGATTGCGGGCCGGGCACCATCCCGGCAAATGGTGGAAAAACAATGACCCTTAAAACGATTTTCAAGTCGCCATTGATAGCTTAATTAAATGCAGCATATTTTTTCTTATATATATAATTATTTCAGGAAGAACCCGGTCATATTTTACCTGTTGTTCCTTGGCTCGTTGGCTACATCCGGCTTTTTTGCTTCAAAGGTCAGGTTTGAAGAAGACATATCCAGCATCCTGCCGAAAGATAAAAAAACCGAGAAACTCACCAGGATCTTCAACAATTCAAAATTTGCTGACAGGCTTGTTGTAACGATATCACTAAAGGATACCAATAACGTTGGCTCACCTGATTCAATGGTTGCATTTGCCCAGGTGTTCTCAGACGAAGTGAGGCGGAAACTAAGTCCCTATATCAGTCGTTTCCAGGATAAGGTAGATGATGAGAAAACGCTTCAGTTAATAGATGCAGTCAGCGCTCACCTGCCGCTTTACCTTGATGAGAAAGACTATCGCACCATCGATAGCCTTATTACACCAGGACGGATCAGGACAACGCTTGAAAGAAATATCCGCACATTAACTTCACCGGCGGGCCTGGCGCTAAAAACCATGATCGCGCGTGACCCTGTAGGAATCAATACCCTTGGCCTGGCCAAAATGCAGGGGCTCCAGTACGATGAAAATTTCGAATTATATGACAACTTTGTAGTCAGCCGCGACTACCACCACCTGTTACTATTTATCACTCCAAAATTTCTCCCGGCAAACACCGGCAAAAATGCTGAGATGTTGGAGGGCCTTGATCGTATAATTGACAGCCTGCATAAAACTTCTTATCAGAACCTCGAAACTACCTACTTCGGGGCAGCTGCGGTATCGGTTGGTAATGCCCTTCAATTAAGAAAAGATTCGCTGTACACACAGGGATTCACGATCCTTTTTATTGTCGTTTTCCTTGGGCTTTATTTTAGAAAAAAACTTGCTCCCTTTATAATTTTGATACCCGTGATTTATGGGGTGGCTTTCTCGCTGGCAATGATTTTTTTTATCCAGGGAAAGATTTCTGTCATTGCTCTTGGTACCGGTTCAATTGTGTTAGGCATAGCAGTGAACTATTCTCTCCATGTCTTTAATCATTACCGGCATAACCCCGATATGAATAAGGTGCTGGCAGATTTAGCTATGCCACTCACCATTGGAAGTCTCACAACTATAGGCGGATTTTTATGCTTACAATTTGTTGAGTCTGAAATGCTGAAAGATCTTGGCCTTTTTGCTGCTTTTAGCCTGATAGGCGCTTCAGTCAGTTCTTTGCTTTTTTTACCACAGTTTATAGTCACCGAAAAAAAGAAGATTGTACATAAGCAAACATGGATAGATAAGATCGCTGATTACCGGCCCGAAAAAAACAAGCCCGTTATTATTGGGATAGCAGTACTCACTATCATCTTTGCAATTTACGCCGGGGATGTTCAGTTTGAACCTGACATGATCAAAATGAATTACATGTCTGATCAGTTAAGGGAATCTGAAAAAAAATTAAATAACGTTAATGCTTACGCGCTTCAATCTGTTTATCTCGTAACGGAAGCTAAAAGCCTTGATGAAGCTTTGCGCAAAAACGAGCGGCTGGCAACAGAGATAGAAAGTTTAAAAAATGCGGGTACCATCTCCCGGTATGCCGGGGTTTCATCGTTGATACTCTCCGACTCTTCACAGGCAGAAAGGATTTCCAGGTGGAACAACTACTGGACACCAGCCAGGAAGAGCCAGTTGCTAAAAGTTCTTGAAACCGAAGGTGCAAAGCAGAAGTTCCGGCCAGCTGCTTTTGATCAGTTCAGATTAATGTTGAATCAGGAATTCCAGCCATTGGATACTGCCAGTCAGCGATCTTTCAGGCAAAATTTCCTGGACGATTTTATAACAGTCAATAATAACCAGGTAACAGTTGTTACGCTCGCCAGGGTGGACCCCGGCAAAAAAAATCTGCTATACAATCATTTTGAAAATAATGATGAAATAACCGTTCTTGACCGGCAGCATCTTACCGGCACTTTTGTAAGAATAATTAATGACGATTTCAATAAGATCGCCTGGATGAGTGCTCTGCTCGTATTTTCGGTTTTGCTGGTTACCTATGGCCGTATTGAACTGGCATTGGTCTCTTTTATTCCGATGATGATCACCTGGATCTGGATCCTTGGCCTGATGGCATTACTAGGTATTAACTTCAACATAATAAACATAATTATCTCCGCACTTATTTTTGGACTTGGCGATGACTATAGTTTATTCATTATGGATGGGCTTGTACAGGAATATAAAACGGGAAAGAAAAACCTGTCTTCATTTAAGTCATCCATAGTTCTTTCTGCTATAACAACGATCGCCGGTCTTGGCGTGCTGATATTTGCAAAGCACCCCGCGCTGCGATCGATTGCCCTGGTTTCGATCATAGGCATAAGTTCGGTAGCTGTTATTTCGCAGGTATTAATACCCTTTCTTTTTGATTTCCTTATAACGCGGAGAGTTAAACGAAGATTTGCACCCTGGACCTTATTGTCTTTGCTGATCTCGGTTTTTGCCTTTATTTATTTTATGGTTGCCGGTTTTATCGTGCTGGTAACTGGATTTATTATTTTGAAATTAAACCCATTTTCCGGGAGGCGGTCCAGCTACTTCTATCATTCATTATTAATGATGTTCAACAGGTCGATTGTTTACATCATGTTTAATTTCAAAAAAAGGATTTTAAACCCACGCAATGAGAGATTGACTCCGCCGGCAGTATTGATTGCCAATCACCAGTCTTTCCTGGATATACTGGAAATAACGATGCTTCATCCGAAACTGATCATGTTCATCAAACAGGACGTATTTGATTCTCCGCTGATGGGTCCGGTGGTGAGGATGGCCGGGTATTATCCTGTTTCATCAGGTGGTGAAGAAAGTGTGGAGACTTTAAAAGACAGGGTCAAAGAGGGGTATTCCATTTTTATTTTTCCTGAAGGAACACGAAGACCCGATGGCGTAATAACGAGATTTCATAAAGGGGCATTTTTATTAGCCGAAAAGCTAGGCCTTGATATTCAGCCCGTGTTATTACATGGAACAAGTATGACACTGACAAAAAGGGACCTGTTGCTAAAAAATTCCCCTACTACAGTAAAATATCTTCCGAGAATAAAATTTGGTGACAAATCTTTTGGGAACGGTTATGTGGAGCAGGCAAAGCTGGTTGGCAGATATATGCGCCATGAATATGAGGAGCTTAGGACAGAAATAGAGAAACCGGCTTATTTCAGGGAGCAATTAATCTATAACTACTTGTATAAAGGCCCGGTACTGGAGTGGTATATGCGGATCAAAACCAAACTCGAGGACAATTATGAGCTATTTGATGAACTGGTGCCGCGGCAGGGGAATATACTTGATATTGGCTGTGGTTATGGCTTTATGGACTATATGCTGCATTTTGTATCGCCGTCGCGTGTGATAACGGGGATAGATTATGATGAAGAAAAGATTGCAACGGCAAATAATTGTTATCTGCGGACAGACAAGCTTCAATTTTATGCAACTGATGCCATGGATTTCGCGTTTCAAAATTATGATACGATAATATTGGCGGATATGTTACATTATCTTCAACCCGCGCAGCAAAAAGCCTTGATAGAAAAATGTTTTCTTCATACCAATCCGGGCGGTATTATCATTATTCGCGACGGTAATAAGGACCTTAAGGACAGACATAGAGGAACAAAGCTGAGCGAATTTTTTTCTACAAAACTAATTGGGTTTAATAAAACTTCGGGCGAGGCACTGTCTTTTCTGTCAGGTGACTTTATAAGGGAGATGGCATCAGTCAATAGATTTGATTGTCGTGAAATCGACAATACAAAGCTCACTTCAAATATTGTTTTTGTATTGACAAAACGATAAATGAAGCTATGAGAAACATTACTATCTGGAAACAGACTGTCTTCGGAAGGCTACCATAGCTAAACATGATTGTCTGAAACAATTCTTATCTTAGGAATTATAATATGCTAACCTGATTTTGGTGCTAAATGGAAAAATTTGATGTTATAATTATAGGCGCCGGGATCGGTGGGTTAATTGCTGCCAATCTTCTTGTAATGGAAGGATACAAAGTCTGTGTTCTTGAAAAAAACAAACAGATTGGTGGTGCTTTGCAGGTCTATGTCCGGAACCGGGTGATATTTGATACTGGTGTACACTATCTTGGCGGTCTTGACAAGGGTCAGAACCTCTACCAGATTTTCAGGTATCTCGGTATCCTGGAAAAGCTCAAGCTTAAAAGGATGCCTGATGTGTTTGATGCCATCATCATTGGTGGTGACGAGAAAGAATATAAAATGGCCCAGGGGTATGAAAGATTTATTGAAGTGCTGAGCGCTGACTTCCCTGGTGAGGAAAAAGCAATCAGAACATATTGTGAGAAGCTCAGAGAAATCTGCGACAAGTTCCCTTTATATAACCTGCGCTCAGGTGGAACCTATGAAGAAAAAGCTGAGGTAATGGGTCTCGATGCCAAAACTTATATTGAGTCAATAACAAATAACAAAAAGCTCCAGGCCGTACTTGCGGGCAATAATTTGCTCTACGCGGGCCAGCCGGAAAAGACACCTTTTTATGTGCATGCGCTTATACTTAATAGTTATATTGAAAGTAGCTGGAAATGTATGGATGGTGGTTCGCAGATTTCAAAACTTATACGCAGAAATATCCATCAGTTAGGGGGCATGGTGAAAATTCATTCTGAGGTATCATCAATTGTCGAGGAAAACGGTCGTGTCACCCATGTGAAATTAAAAGATGGTTCAAAACTTTGGGCAGATTCTTTTATCTCAAATGCACATCCGGCACAAACGCTGGACATGATGGAATCTTCGGTTATCAGGAACAGTTTTCGAAGCAGGGTCAAGCTATTGAAAAATTCAGCATCTTCATTTTCGGTTGATATTATACTTAAGCCTGACTGCTTCCCGGAACTGGCCAGTAACTATTATTATCAAAAAGAAGGGAGGATCTGGGATGGGGCAAATTATTCCGGAGATGAATGGCCATTGGTTTATGCCTTTTTTATGCCATGTTTTTCAGATCAAAGGTCCGGCCATTCTTCAGAACCCGGCCTGGAAACGGGAGCAAAAAAAATACGTTATGCACGCGCGGTGAGTCTTCTTACATATATGAAATATGAGGAGGTTGCACAATGGGCGGACACATTCAATACTATTTCTGATGAAGTAAGCCGCGGCCAGGAATACGAAGCCTTTAAAAGGGATCGTGCTGAAAGATTGATTGATCTTGCTACTGAAAGATTCCCGACTCTCCGTGCTTGTATAGATCAGTATTTTACCGCCACTCCTCTCAGTTACCGGGACTATATGGGAAATGCCGATGGTACTATGTACGGAATTGTTAAAGATTTCCAGGACCCGCTGAAAACGATGATCTCTCCCCGAACAAAATTGCCGAATTTTTATTTTACAGGACAGAATCTGAATATGCATGGGATCCTTGGAGCCGCAATGAGTGCAGTTTCAACCTGCAATGCGATTTTAGGTACCGAGGGCCTTATCGACCGTATCAGAAATGCATAAATTCAAACATTGAGCAACAAGCAAATTAAGAAACCCAGGTCTGCAGGTAGAAAGATCCTCCGTGGATTATTGTACTTTTTGGGAGGAATATTAATCCTGCTTTTGACAGGTATTATCTATCTCGTAGTCATTTCTAAAGTTGATCCTCCAAAGATTGCCGATCAGAGCAGCCTGGACCTGAAACGCAAGGACCACGGGGATGGTTTATATACTTTAAACAACAGCTGGTTCAGGAAAAGCAAAACAGGTCTCTATGAGCTTTATGTAGAAGGCAGCCCATATGAGATGGGTGTAACCAACGGCAAACTTACCCGTGAGCTGGTTGTTCGGCAGGAAGATCATTTTACTGAACAGATCAACAAAATGATTCCTTCCAATTTTTATCAGCATTTTCTTAAATATGTTATTGGCTGGTTCAATCGTAAACTTGACAAAAATGTTTCTGAAGAATACAAAGACGAGATCTATGGAGTATCAGCCTCGGCTTCGGATAACTATGAGTATATAGGTTCAAAATATCAGCGCATTCTGAATTATCATGCTGCCCATGATATTGGTCATGCCTTGCAGAGCATGGCGCTGGTTGGTTGTACTTCGTTCGGAACCTGGAACGATCAATCTGAAGACAGCACAATGATCATTGGCCGCAACTTTGATTTTTATGTGGGTGATAAATTTGCAGAAGACAAAATCGTTGCGTTTTATAATCCTGCAAATGGATATAAACTGATGACCGTGACCTGGGGTGGATTTGTTGGCGCTGTTTCAGGTATGAACGAAAAGGGTATAACCATTACTATCAATGCCGCAAAAACAGATCTTCCAACCGGTTCTGCAACACCCGTTTCACTGGTAGCCCGCGAAATTTTGCAATATGCCAAAAACATTGAGGAGGCCATTGCCATCACCCGCAAGCGTAAAATGTTTGTTTCAGAATCATTTTTAGTTGGCTCTGCTGCAGATAATAAAGCAGTCGTTATTGAAAAAACACCTGACTCGCTGGATGTATACGATCCAGGTAAAAATTATATTGTCTGCGCCAATCACTTCCAGAGCAAAGGGCTGGGTCATCTTAAATCCAATGAACAACAAATACAGGAAAGCGCTTCTCTATATCGTTATAAAAGACTGATGCAACTCCTGGATAACAATGGGAAAAATACAGTTGAGAAAACGGTTAATATCCTGAGGGATCGGAAGGGGATTAATAATGCTGATATCGGCATGGGTAACGAAAAAGCGATAAACCAGTTGATCGCTCATCATTCCATTGTTTTTGAACCGAAAAAACTGATCGTCTGGGTGAGTACTTCTCCCTGGCAACTTGGCCAATATATTGCCTATGATTTGAATAAGGTTTTTGCATTGAAAGGGAAAAATAACAATGACGAAATCATGGAAGCCAATCTTACTATCCCTGCTGATTCGTTTTTAACCACCCGTGCATTTCATGACTTTGAAAAATACCGGGACCTTCGGCAACTGGTGGCAGCTGATGGCCTGGTTAATACTGACAGCCTGGTTGCAAGCAATCCTAATTTGTATCATACTTATGTGCTTGCCGGGGACTACTCATTTGCTCACGGCGAGTTTGAAAAAGCGAGGGCTTATTATAAAACTGCTCTCACAAAAGTGATTGCTACAAAAGCGGAAGAAGATCATATTCACGAACAATTGAGAAAAATTGAGGATCGCGACCACAGAAACTGAGGCTGCACCAGCTTTCCATTTGAGAACTATGCCGGCGTTAGTCTCAGTAAAGAAGCTCTTTCAACCAAAAAATATCGGACTCCAATAGTTTATATTTAAATTGCGCGATATTGAAAGAAAAAACTAGCGGGGACTTACTATTCAACAGCAAAACTACAAATCATGAAGGGGGTTGGAATCGACATGATCGAAGTATCAAGAGTTGCAAATAAAATTGGAAAAGAATCGGGATTTCGGGAGATGGTTTTTTCAGAGAAAGAAATAAACTATTGCGAGCCGAAAGCTAACAAAGCCGAACATTATGCCGCAAGATTTGCTGCCAAAGAAGCTTTTCTAAAAGCAATCGGCACCGGCTGGAAAAATGGAACAGCATTGAATGAAATTGAAATTCAGCATGACGATGAGGGTAGCCCGGAACTTCACCTGCTCGGTGAAACGGCAAAAACACTTGCGTCAATGGGAATCAATAAGATTCATGTTTCCTTATCACATCTTAAATCAATCGCCTCAGCGGTAGTTGTGGTAGAATAACATAGTTGTTCTAAACATAATCTCAAATGTATTCACCAGGCGCCGCATATCAATCCAGAGAATCCACCAGGCTGATGCAGGAAAAAAAACTGCATGAACTGCTTGACTATGTAAACAAGCAGTCAGCTTTTTACAGGGATCTGTTCAGAAAAAATGGCATTGATCCCGAAAAGATCAGGACTATTGAAGATCTGAACCTGATACCTCCGACCACAAAGGAAGATCTGCAACAATACAATGATGACTTTCTTTGTGTATCGAAAAGCAAAATTGTTGAATTCAGTTCTACTTCCGGTACACTTGGTAAGCCAGTTACTGTTGCACTGACTGAATCCGATCTGCAGCGTTTATCGTTCAATGAATACCTGTCTTTCCTTTGTGCCGACGGTACCCCGGGCGATATCTATCAACTTATGCTTACGCTGGACCGGCAGTTTATGGCCGGTATCGCCTATTATTCAGGTATACGCAAAATGGGAGCTGGAATCATCCGGATCGGTCCAGGGGTCCCCTCTATGCAATGGGAAACCATTCAGCGTCTGAAGCCAACTGCAATTGTTGCCGTACCTTCTTTTATAGTGAAGCTGATTCAATACGCAAAAGAACACCACATCGACATCAACCAGACCTCTGTAAAAAAAGCGGTTTGTATCGGGGAAAATATCCGCAACACCGACTTTACATTAAATATACTTGGAAAGAGAATTACAGATGAATGGAACATCCGTCTCTATTCTACCTATGCATCTACAGAAATGCAAACAGCTTTTACTGAATGTGGCCATGGAAGGGGAGGACATTTTCATCCCGAACTTGTGATAGTAGAATTGCTTGACGAGAATAACGAACCTGTAGATGCTGGTCAGCCGGGAGAAGTAACAGTAACGACTCTTGGCATTGAGGGCATGCCCCTGGTTCGTTACAAAACGGGTGATATTTGTATGTATTTTGATGATACCTGTGCGTGCGGTCGTTCTGGTATGCGTCTCTCTTCGGTGATGGGCAGAAAAAAACAGATGATAAAGTATAAGGGAACCACCCTGTATCCACCTGCATTGTTTGATCTGCTTAATGAGATGGAAGAGATAATAGATTATGTTGTTGAAGTATATTCGAACGATATAGGTATGGATGAAGTGCTGATTCATGTGTTGCCGGTTAACGCGGCAGAAGAAACGGATCGAAAGATCCGGGCTTATCTCCAGGCACGTTTAAGGGTTAGTCCTCATGTTACCTATATTACGGCGACAGAAATTCAGAAAATGCAATTACCTGAAACTGTTCGCAAAGCTGTCAGATTTCTCGATAATAGATAAGCGGCAGTATCCTCAATAGTCCGTCCACAATTGATGTTGTAATTCACGCATAATAACAGATACATATCTCAGTTCATTCCGCTTGCTTAGTTTAATCTGATTTGTTTCGATTACTTTTGCATGTTTTGTCAGAGTCTGTTAACAGAGCAGGTCGAAACAAGTCTAACCAAAATAAATTCTTTCAACCCTATGGTAATTATAGGCGGAAAACAGCTTACGTTAAACGATTTCGACAATATCCTTTTCAATCAAAAAAGTGTTTCCCTGGACGCAGCTGCTATACAGAATGTTTCAGAAAACCATTCATTTTTGCGTCGGTTTTCTGATCACAAGCTAATCTATGGTATCAATACCGGATTTGGGCCGATGGCGCAGTTTAAGGTGAGTTCGGAAAATGTGTTGCAGC
>NZ_DATHKG010000136.1:0-25057 GCF_035489435.1 Flavitalea sp. | reverse complement strand
CTAACAAAGCTGATCAGGGCAAAAAAAGCCGATCGGAGACAAGAACCACTCCCAGCATGAGCAAAGGTATTAACCACGGGACACAGCCGCAAAAAGGCACAATCCCGCTCCCAACGGTGCGAAGAAGCGACCAAAAACTGTCGCATAATAATGATGGTAAACAAAGAAAGCAAACCAGCATGTCGTACCGTGGTCGGAGTTACTGAAGCCGATCAGGGCGATACTGCAACCAGCCCTTGAAGAAACCCTAACAAAGCTGATCAAAGCAAAAAAGCCGATCGGAGACAACAGCAAAGACCGGCATGAACAATCCCGCCAAATGCGGGACGTGACACAGCCGCAAAAAGGCACAATTCCGCCCCCAACGGAGCGAAGAAGTGATCAAAAACTGTTGTATAATAGTGCTGGTTACGTAGTCGGAGTTCCGCATGGCCCGATTATGGAAGCGTATACTATTAGCAGGTATGATTCCCCTATATCAACCGGATTCTAATCCCAAACAATCTCACCTGATTTCACGTTATACTTGTCAATCACCTCAAACCACTAATTTATGAAATTGAAAATTATCTTGCCTGTAATTGTGCTTGTGCTTTGTTCCCTCAGTGTTACCCGGGTCTACTCGCAGGATTCTACCAAAATACTTAAGAAGCAACAACAGATGCTGACTGTTGAAAAAAGACTGGTCGACAACAAACTAAAACTGGAAACGCTGCAAAAGTCATTGGTTGATAAATCTGATGACCTCGACAAATCATTGAATGAAGTCCAGGAATCAGCTGATAAAAACAAAGATGTAGCCAATGAGCTCCAGGAAGATGCAACCAGCAAAAAACAAGCTCGCCGTGCTAAAAATGCAGCGAAAGGCGCGAAACGTACTGCTAAACAAGCCAGGAAAGCAGAAGGCCGCAAAAGCGGGGTCGAAAGCGATATAAAAAGCCTGGAAAAAACAATCAGGAATGATGAATCAGAACTCGAGAAATTGAAATCACAGAGTCTCTCAGCATTTATTCCGGCCTCTGCAGTGTTGTATAGAACTGTTTAAACCGCGTTATCTAATAATTAAACACCTGTTCCAAAGCGCTACTTAATAATAGTTGCATACATATTCTTTGTTCACTGAATAATTAAAGCCCTGTTTAAACGGGGCTTTAATTTGTTTTAATAGTCCATTATTATTTATTATTGCAGCGATGAATTTTACAAATTCAAAATTTGCCATTGCTGTATTTGTTGTTTTATGTGTTCTGAGCCTCAGCTTTTGTGTTTATCGGGACATCGAGGTTCGAAAACACTACCCACTTGATTTGCGTAATCGTGTAGTAGGTTCACGTTTACAGATGGACGGAATTTCCCCATATTTTTATCATTGGAAGGAATCTGATGGCTTGCGTTATTACGATTGGGGTAACGGTACCAGCAATTTAAAAATTTCGAATATAACCGCAACTCCATTTTTCCATCAGCTTATCAGTCCTATCGCAAATTATTCGTATGACACCATCACGAAGATCTGGCTGATCTGTAATTACCTTGCTTTCCTAATCATAGTTATTATTGCACTCCGGCTATGCACGAACAGCCATCAACGAGTGGCAGTTATCGTTGCATGTATTTCGTTCTTATATACGCATGCATGGATTAACAATACTTATAAAGGTCAGTTGTACCTCATGATTGCTTTGCTGAGTATGTGTTTTTGTTTTATGCTTAGTCTCAGGCCGAAAATTATATATGCAATGTTTGCCGGTCTGTTTGCAATGTCACTTGTCTTAATCCGTCCTAACGCAATTATATTTTTACTACCATTTTTGTTATTGGCTCCAAATTATACGAGGAAATATAAACTTGCATTGGTAGCTCCCGCACTGTTCTTAATGCTGATAGCTTTTAGCACCAGCAGTTCCCGACAATACTGGACAGATTATCGGTTGGCTGTGAAAGATCATATAAAGGTGCATCAAAAGCTGACCGCCACTACCCAGGATACCGTATTTGTACCAATTTTTAATCAGTTTGAAGGATGGGACATTAAAAAAATTAACGAGGCAAAAAAGTTTCCTTTTTATAAATACAATGAGGCCAACGGCAATGTATTCGTTTATCTTAATAAAGGTTTAAATGTCAGGACGCCCCTATGGTTACTTGGAACTATGTGTCTTGTTACCATGGCGGCACTTACGATCTTGTTTTTTAAAAGACATGGAGCTGGCCCAAATCTCAATTTATACACTATCGCAACTTTTAGTTTTTTACTTTATATGTTAACGGATATGTTTTCGCCCGTGCACCGGTTTCATTATAATGCAAGTCAGTGGATCTTTCCGCTGTTGTTAACCGCCAGCACCTGGACAAGTAGGGTGAGCAAAGTTTATGTAATTGGTGTTTTCTCGGGTCTTATACTTAACAGCCTCTCATTTTCTATGTTTCGGATGCAACACTCCATCGGCGAATATATTATGTGTTTGTCCCTAATCGCCTTGTTGCTTACTTATAAAACCGATCCGGAGAAATGAAAAAAGCATTGATAATAGGAGCGGGACCTGCAGGTCTTACAGCTGCTTACGAATTATTGACCAGAACTGATATTATTCCTGTAATCATCGAGGCCGATAAACAAGTAGGAGGCATATCGAAAACCATTGATTACAAAGGAAACAAGATTGATATAGGGGGACACCGTTTTTTTTCAAAGTCTCCTAAGGTGATCGACTGGTGGCTCGGCTTCCTGCCGCTTGATCCCCGGCATAAGGGTGAGACACTGAATTTACGATATCAAAACAATGAACATACACAAAAGCTAAAGCAGCAGCAAGAACCAGACGCTGCTGTGGCTAAGCTGGAGCAAGTGACAAACCAGGACAAGGTGATGCTTGTGCGCAAAAGAAAGTCACGCATCTTTTACAATCGGAAATTCTTCAATTATCCCTTAAAACTTAATGCAGGCACTCTTTCACAACTTGGTCTTATCAAAACCTGCAAAACGGCTTTTTCATATTTATATTCCAAGGTTCTTCCGCAGAAACCTGAATTGACACTTGAACAATTTTTTATCAACAGGTTCGGCAAAGAACTTTACAATACATTTTTTAAAGATTACACGGAGAAGGTTTGGGGTGTGCCATGTAATAGTATACCTGCATCCTGGGGTCAGCAAAGGATAAAAAATCTTAACATCGGTAAAATGGTTGCCCAGGCAATCAAATCCGTTTTCATCAGTAACAACAGCATCGATCAAAAAGGAACCAGCACAAGCCTGATAGAACAGTTTCTTTATCCGAAATATGGGCCGGGTCAAATGTGGGAAACAGTGGCCGATGCTATAATAAGGCTTGGTGGAGAAATTTATCTCAATTCAAATGTTACCGGCATAACAGGTGATAAAGCTGAAACGATTATATCAGCGGAAATAACAGATCTGCACACGGGAGAAAAAACAATTCACAAGGCAGATTACTTTTTTTCAACAATGCCGATTAAGGAACTATTTGAAATTACCAATGATCTCCCGGTTCCGGCACAGGTAAAAAACACCGCACTCTCCCTTGAATACCGCGACTTCCTGATTGTTGGTGTTCTATCCGGAAAACTCAGGGTTAAAGAAAAAAGCGGTAGTGATATCACAGATAACTGGATTTATATACAGGATAAAAACGTTAAAGCAGGCAGGCTGCAGTTTTTTCATAACTGGAGCCCGTTTATGATTTCAAACCCCGGTGACATGTGGATAGGGGTTGAATATTTTTGCAATGAAACAGATGAATTTTGGAATTTACCTGACCATGAACTTTCAAAGTTTGCAATAAAAGAAATTGAATCTATCGGTATCCTCGCCGCATCCGATGTTTCGGACACTACCGTGATCCGGGTAAAGAAAGCCTATCCTTCTTATTATGGTTCATATAGCAATTTCAATATTATCAGGGACTATCTTAATAAACTTGAAAATTTTTTTCCGATTGGCAGGAATGGTATGCATCGCTATAACAATAGTGACCACAGTATGCTGACCGCTATTGCAGCCGTTGACAACATCGTATCAGGAGAAAAGGATAAATCGAACATCTGGGAGATAAATACGGGCGATGAATACCACGAAGAATCGGGAAAATAACATTGAAGTGCTGAATAAATTCCCCCACTATATTTTCAATAACCTTTAATAGAGTAAATGCAGGTACTCAGATCGCGGTATTATGCCGTCATTTGCAAAACCTGCCCGCTCTGGTGGCTCCACATTGATTTAAACACATCGCTGTAGCTTAGTAAATGGTCAAAACTGCCTTCATCAATAATTTTTCCCTTATCCAATATATAGATATAATCAAAATTATCAAGCAGGTGGAGGCGGTGTATTGACGAGATAACCACTTTATCCTGGAATGCTTTAAACAAACGCTTATAGATCTGATATTCTGTTTTAGGATCTATGCTACTTGTCGGTTCGTCCAGCAAAATAATATCGCTTTCCTTAGCTGCTAAAACCCCTCTGGCCAGTGCCAGTCTTTGTTTTTGACCGCCTGAGAGATTGACGCCTTTTTCCCTGATATCTGTCATTAATCCTTCCGGCATTTGGTTGATCACTTCATTCAGGTGCGCAATCTCACAAACTCTTTTTATCTCATCTTCCTTGCAGGGAAGGCCAAGCGTGATATTATACCTGATGGTATTTTCAAAAATCTCCGGCTCCTGCGGAAATAAGGTAGCAGATTCATTGATAGAATCCATGGAATATGCAACTCCGTCAACCATGACGTTAACGTCTTTACCCGGTGCATACAAACCTCTGAGTACAGACATAAGTGTACTTTTTCCACTGCCGCTTTCTCCTATTAGTGCAATCTTTTGTCCTTTTGTTAACCCGAGTTTTAATTGATGAAGACTTTGAGGTCTGAACTCTTCTTCATAGGTAGCCCTGTGTGAGAAACTAAGATTGTTGATTTCTATATTCAACCAGGTCGCTGGCAATTCTGCGCGCTGATCAGGGCGATGCTGCTTATTATAAGCTGCACTTATTTCTGCGGCTCCTTCCATGTTAGTATGATGCTGAAGCAGCTGGCTGTACTGGCCGGCAACATTCTGAAAAACACTGGTGAACTGGTTTACATAACCCAGCAAGGTAACCAGACCTGCAATATAAAAGACTCCGCCTGGTGTCCAGTTTTGATGTACGTAACCCAATACGATAATGCAATAGATCAGGGTAATCATCATTTCAGCTGTAAACCATTTCCATTCATTGATCACCGCATTTTTCCTGAATGGACGCGCCACTTTTTTTAGTTTATTAAGAAGGCCTTTTTCCATACTTTTTTCGAGCCGAAGTGTTATCACCGAGCGAATATTTGATAAGCTGTCGAACAGGTTGGCAGTAACCTTGTTTTCTTTTTCATTAACTTCCCGGAGGGACTTGATAAAAGGTTTGTCAAAGCGTGCAATGACTATCACTGTTACTATCCCGATTGCAATAGCGATAGAGCCAAACAATGGAGAGAAAACGATGATAGCAGCTACTGAAAACACAAACTTGGACAAGGTATGTATGAATGAAAAACCGCCATCAAAGAAACTCCTGAGGGCATCATATGCTTTTTTGATCCTGTTGATGGTTTCTCCACTATGGTGATCCTGGTGCCATTTAACTGGCAGATGAAGAGTCTGGTGATATTTCTCACGCATGAAATTGCGGCTAAGTGAAAAGGCGAGATTTCTTTCCATTACACGGGCAGGTCCGTGAAAGCACCATTCAGCAAACTTTAACAGGAAATAACTTCCAACAAATAGTAATGTATACTGCAACATCCTTGCTGTGTCCTTTTGAGCTTTATCAACGAACCAGCCCAATAACAAGGGTCCCATTGAGTAAATTGTGTTCGACACCAGGAACATAGCATAAATCAGAATAAACTTTTTGCGGTCCTTGCCGGCGTACTTCCATGAAGCTTTCAGTAGGGCGGAGTAGGGGTTTTTCATTCTTGGGAATTTAGAATACGCAATTCTAACGAAGCGTTTCTTTCACTTATTTGAATACTTTAAAATATTCGGTAAAAATAAAAACGGCTTCATACTTTTAGAATCATGATTTAAACAAAATGCATGATTTTCTTCACTCCACTCAGGGTTTCTATGTATTTAAACTATATTTTGTGTCACTATACATGCAGACCGGCAAAACGGTAGAAGAGGAGTTACCTGGTAGATAAGGTCCGGCCTGGACAGGATAATAAAACTTTAATACGGACATAGTATGTATAAATGATAAATTGCAGCTGTCATCTGCGGTCAATCAATAAATTTCAAAACATATATTCCATCATGAAAAATAAACCGTCTTCCAGGAGAAAATTTATCACCTCTGCACTAACATTATCCGGTGCAACCCTGGCTTCTCATTACTTGTCTGGTTTCCCTGCTATTGTAAGGAATCTTGGCAAACCAAATTCACTATTCAATGGAGTACAGGTGGGTGTGATAAGTTATTCCTGGCGCAGCATGCCGTCTTCAGCAGAACAAATCCTGAAGTATTGTGTGGATTGTAACATCAGTGCAATTGAACTGATGGGTTCCCCGGTTGAAGAATTTGCCGGTTCACCTATGGCACCTAAGTTTACACCCGGGCAAAAGCCAACACCTGAGCAGGAAGCGGAAAGAGCAGCCTACGCTGTTTCAATGAAAGAATGGCGTGGTGCGGTCCCTATGAAAAAATTTGAACAGCTTCGTAAGATGTACAAGGATGCGGGAGTTAGCATATATGCATTTAAACCTTCGGCCCTGGGTGCAAAAAACAGCGACCAGGAAATAGATTATGCTTTGAGGGCCGCAAAAGCCCTTGGTGCCAACCAGGTTACTGTAGAACTTCCGGGCAATGCAGACCAAACCAAAAGACTTGGAGACATGGCAGCAAAGCAAAAGATTTATGTTGGTTATCACGGACATTTGCAACAAACAATCACCGCCTGGGATCAGGCCCTGGCCCAATCCGATTATAATGCGATGAACTTTGATATGGGCCACTATGTTGCAGCCGGATTTGATCCAATCGATCTCATTGAAAAAAAGAATAAGAATATCGTTAGTATGCACGTTAAGGATCGTAAATCCAAATCAAATGGTGGTGAAAATGTGAAATGGGGAGAAGGTAACACCCCGATTGTTCAGGCGCTACAGTTAATGCGTAAAAACAAATACCGCTTCCCGGCAACTATCGAGCTGGAATACCCTGTCCCTGAAGGGTCGGATGCAGTAAAAGAAACAGCAAAATGCGTCGAATTTGCCAGGAAGGCTTTAGTCTGATCAGCCATTCCTGCGGGCTGGCACAATTTTTTATTATTTGCGGAACATTCAAATTAACAATTAATAAATTATTGTATGCCCGCAACTAAACTGCAAAAAACTCAGCCAAAAAAGGTATTGTTAGTTGAAGACGAAGCCGACATGTGTTTGCTTCTCAATATTATGCTCACCGGTGATGAGATGGAATTGGACCATGTAAAATCACTCACTGCCGCCCGGGAGTATCTTGATACAGAAAAACCTGCAGTGATTTTATTGGACAACCGTTTACCTGATGGCCTGGGTATCGATTTTATCAGTTCAATAAAAAAAATCCATCCGGAAACCAGGGTAATAATGATTTCAGGAACGGATGGAGCGGCTGAAGATCTGGCCATTGAAAACGGGGCAGATGCATTCCTGGTTAAACCCTTTACAAAGGTTCATTTGTATGAATCTGTAAAAAGCCAGCTGCAGTAATTCAAGATATCGCCTATTTATTTCTGGCTGCCTATTGTCGGGTAAGGCCGCTTGGCCCTCTGGCAGTCAGGATATAATGCCTTGTGAATGTTTACGTTCAACTTAAAGTCGTTAAATAGCCTTTCTACCGGTCATTGTCAAAATTTTTGCTGATACCCTTAATTTTTGCTGATATCGTTCCTTCCGTGTTGAACAACATGCGGGAATCATTCCTCTCTTATCGGAATGACTCTCACTGAAAGTTTTTACTGATGTAGATGTGTTACACACCAGCTGGTTCAGAACACCTGGGTTCAACTAGTGCCGCAATTTTCAAAACTCTATAGCTTGAAATAGCAGATGTCAAATCTCCGGAAATAATATATCCGGAGATTTTTCGGGAAATTATTAAACAAATGTTTGATTAAATCAAACGTTTGTTTAACTTTGCATCTTCAAACCTCGGTATGACATACAACGATAAACAACTAGAGATCATTTCTGTAGCGGAAACCTTGTTTTCAGATAGGGGGTTCGCTGGCACCTCGGTCCGGGAAATTGCTGAAGCCGCCGGGATAAATGTTGCGATGATCTCCTATTATTTTAATAGCAAGGAAAAACTGATGGAAGCAATTTTTACCGAGCGTACTACCCGGATGACCGAGAAGCTGGAAAAATTGCTCCAGGATGAAAAACTCTCACCATTTGAAAAATTGGAGGTGCTGGTAGAAGATTACATCAACAAACTTATTGATAAACATAAATTTTACAGGCTCATGTATTTCGAGCAAATGCTTGATAACAATCCTGCAATTAACGCTTTGTTGCAACAACTTAAAATGCGCAACGGCGAACTGCTGTCCAGGATTATCAAAGACGGTCAGCAAAAAAAAATTTTTAGAAAAAACATAGATGTGTCCTTCATGGTTAATACTATGGTCGGGACCATCATGCATTCCTTTATGAACCGGGAAAATTATAGGGCAACACATAAGCTTGATCATCTTTCCGATGAAGAATTCCTCGATCAGTATAAAACAAGGCTCAAAAAATACATGAAAGATCTTTTTAAATTAACGATACTAAATGAAGCTTAGAAATTTCAAAACAGTAATGGCAGCGGGTGTTCTCAGTTTAATCCTGATGCGGGGCGAAGCGCAACAAACAAAGCAATTGGCTTTGAAAGAAGCGATCGGCCTCAGCATCGCACATAGTCCGGATCTCAAATTAAGTGAAGCTAAGATCAGCGAAGCTTCGGCAGCCCTGCGGATCGCCAGGGATAACAGGTTGCCTGAAGCCTCTTTAAGCGGTTCCCATATCAGGCTTAACAGTCCAAATGTGGATCTGAAAACTGCAAACACAAACTCTGGCTCCGGTGGTACCCAGGCTCAACCTATTAAGATAAACTCAGCCACCTATGGTTTACTGAATGTTTCACTTCCACTTTATGCCGGAGGTAAGATTCAGTATGGCATTGAATCCTCCCGTTATCTTGCGGAAGCCGCCAGGCTTGATGCAATAAATGACCGGGAAGGCATCATGTTAAATACTATCAATGCTTTCTCAAATTTGTATAAGGCAAAAGCTGCTGTAAACGTAGTACGGGAAAACCTTGAAGGCAATAAAGAACGGGTAAGACAATTTACCAATCTTGAAAAAAATGGCCTCCTTCCCCGCAACGATTTATTAAAAGCGAATCTCCAGGAATCTAACACATCACTCACCTTAGCGGAAGCAGAAAATAATCTTAAGCTTGCAAATGCGAACATGATCATAATGCTTGGCCTGCCGGATACTGTTGTACTTGAACCGGTGATAAACGGATGGAACACCGGTCAGGTTAAATCTATTGAAGACTATCTTCAACTTGCTACTCAAAACCGTAAAGATGTTGCTGCCTCTGGTCTGCGTAGTAAGGCAGCCAGTACCGGTGTAAAAGTGGCAAAAGCAAATTATTATCCTTCACTGGCCCTTACCGGGGGTTATATAGCTGCAAATGTTCCGCACTTTCTTACTATTACAAATGCTGCTAACGTAGGAGTAGGACTGTCTTATAGTCTGTCATCGCTTTGGAAAAATGCTGCAGTGGTTGACCAGGCGAAATCAAGACAATTACAGGTAGAAGCGAGTGCCATCATGTTAGCAGATGGTATCAGGATGGAAGTGAACCAGGCATATTATAATTATACGCTTAGCCTGCAGAAGATTGAAACATATCAATCAGCAGTGACCCAGGCGGAGGAGAACTATCGCATCACAAAAAACAAATATGATAATGCACTGATGACTACCACCGATCTGCTCGATGCTGACGTCGCGCAGTTACAGGCGAAACTCAACTTTGCTTTTGCTGAGGCAGATGCTTCTGCTGCATACAGCAAGCTATTGCAGGCTACAGGAACCTTAGTAGAATTATGAGTTATGAGTTATGAGTGATGAGTTAGTGATGAGTTATGAGTTATGAGTTGAATAGCAGACAGGCTGCTGATCTTTAACTGTAGCACTAATATTAGGTACTCATATAATGACTAATTAAAAAAGTATAAAAAAAAATTAATAAATACAAGGAAACAGCGTTATGAATAATCCAACACAATCATCTGCTCCTGCTGCCGCACCTGCAAAAAAAAGCAAAGGTTTCTTAATCGTGCTTTTATTACTTGTAGCAGGAGGTGCCTGGTTCGGCATCACTAAATACACACATAGTCTTCATCATGAAGAAACTGATGATGCCCAGGTTGAAGCAAATATTAGCCCCGTTTTACCAAGGGTTAGCGGTTATGTTGCGGAAGTGAGGGTAAGAGACAACCAGCATGTTAAAAAAGGAGACACATTGCTTATTCTCGATAACCGTGATTTAGCACTGAAGGTTCGACAGGCTGAAGCTGCACTCGCTACGGCTCAGACAAATCTCGGTGCTGCCCGCTCAGGTACAAATGCGGCTACTGCCAATATTGCCACCTCCCGGGCTTCTGTCGGCTCTATAAATGCCCAGATCGAAACAGCTAAAGTTAATTTGTGGCGGACAACACAGGATTTTCAACGTTATGAAAACCTGGTGAAGGATCACTCCATTACCCAACAACAATTTGAACAGGCGCAGGCTGCAAAACAAACTGCCGAACGCCAGGTACAGGTTTTGGAAGAACAGAAAAAACAAGCTTTGGCACAAACAAATGCTACCACGTCCCTGAGTGCTTCAACTGGTTCACAAATCGGCGTGGCCAGTGCAATTATCAGGCAGAGAGAAGTAGAAGTGGAAGAAGCAAAACTGAATTTTTCGTATTCAGTAATCACAGCACCGGCAGATGGTCTTATCTCAAAGGTTAATATTCAACCGGGCCAGTTTCTACAGGCAGGTCAATCCACTTTTAGCATAGTCAGATCCGACGATTTATGGGTAGTTGCAAATTTCAAAGAAACCCAGGTAAATAAAATGCGCATAGGCCAAACCGTTATAGTACATGCTGATGCATATGAAGGTCATTCATTCGAAGCGAAACTTGCCTCATTTTCACCTGCAACCGGTGCCAAATTTGCCTTATTACCACCCGATAATGCTTCAGGCAACTTCGTAAAAGTTGTACAGAGACTTCCTGTAAAAATTGAATTTACAAAGACTGATGACCCGATGCTCAAACAACTGAAAGCCGGCTTAAATGTGGATGTTGATGTGCATCTGGATTAATTTATTAAATACTTTACATGGAACAGGCAGCTTCGCTGATTGAATACGGAGGCAGGAGAGTGATTATCACAATCACGGCGATATTTTGTGCTTTACTTGAAATTGTTGATACCACGATTGTAAATGTGGCCCTGAACGAAATGCGCGGTAACCTGGGCGCTACTTTAACAGAGGTTGCCTGGGTGATAACAGCTTATGCAATTGGTAACGTGATCATCGTACCCATGACCAGCTGGCTCTCGCAACAATTCGGTCGTCGCAATTATTTCGCGGCTTCCATTATCATTTTCACTGTTTTTTCTTTTTTATGTGGGAATGCCACAAATATCTGGGAACTGGTAATATTCCGTTTTATCCAGGGTATTGGCGGTGGTGCACTCCTGGTTACATCACAAACCATCATCACGGAAAGCTATCCCCCTGAAAAAAGAGGTATGGCCCAGGCGATTTATGGATTGGGTGTTATTATTGGTCCAACACTCGGCCCGCCACTTGGTGGTTATATTATCGACCACTATACATGGCCCTATATTTTTTACATTAACATCCCTATTGGTATCATCGCAACATTGCTGACTTTGCAATTTGTAAGAAGTCCGAAATATGCTGAAAAAAGCCTGACTTCTGAAATTGACTGGCTTGGTATCGGTTTACTCGCGCTGGCTGTCGGATCACTGCAGTATGTACTTGAAAAAGGGCAGGATGATGATTGGTTCAGTTCGAATACCATCATCATATTATCCGTAGCTGCAGTTTTTGGTTTATTCTTTTTTATCTGGCGTGAACTCACCGCGAAAAAACCGATAGTTGAACTAAGGGTCCTGAAAAACGGTAACCTGAGAGTAGGAACAATTTTGTCATTTATACTTGGTTTTGGATTATATGGCTCCACCTTCATGATCCCATTGTATACTCAATCAACCCTTGGCTGGACTGCACAGCAGTCGGGTATGCTGATGATACCTGCTGCGCTAACCACGGCTTTTATGATGCCACTGATCGGCAAATTATTAAGTAAGGGAGTGCCACAACAATACCTGGTTGCTTCTGGAATGCTGTTGTTTTTTGTTTACAGCTTCTGGGGATATAAGATCCTTACACCTGATACAGGAGAAGATGCATTCTTCTGGATGCTGATAGTTCGTGGAGTCGGGATGGGATTGCTTTTTATTCCGATTACAACGCTGTCATTGAGCACACTGAAAGGTCAGCAAATTGGCCAGGGCGCTGCTTTTACGGGCATGATGCGCCAGTTGGGTGGTTCTTTTGGAATCGCGGTAATTACCACTTTCCTTTCAAGACAAAACATGGATCATCGCAGTAACCTTGTTTCGCATCTTAATTTAAATGATCCCGATGTGCAGCAACGTGTTACTGCTCTTCAACATGGGTTTATGGCCAAAGGTAAAACCTTCGACGAGGCACTTAAAGCTGCTTACTCTTCGCTTGATCATGTGGTCACAAAGCAGGCTGCTGTGCTCTCATATATGGATGCTTTTTTCTACCTCGGCGTCATGTTCCTTATTTGTATCCCATTTGTGCTTATGGTGAAAGGGAACAGGAAACGCAAGGTAAACATAGCCGAAGCGATGCACTAGTTGTGATGCTTCTGCAACCACGCCACCGGTTGTCTGCCTTTGTGCATGACAACCGGTTTTTTATCTATTTAGCTGCCAACAAACTTTCTTTAATCGCCTTTAGCAATTCTTCATTATCACGCAGCAATATAGACTCGTTTACTGCAAGCCGGCCTATACCATCCATGAGAAAACCGGAGATTGTTATCCTGTATTTTGCCTGCATAGTATCACTGAATTTTTTTGTACTTATGTCATTCGTGAATTTCATTTGATATATATTCGAGCCGTTAGGCCAGGGAATAATTTTTAATTCAGCCAGATTATTTACCTGTGCAAATAATTCATTGGATTTTATAACAGCAGATTGAAACCTTTTTTCGAATCCATCCAAATAATGTAAAGCCATCGCCGCCTGGGGCCAGGCCTGGTACATAGTGCCACCAAAAATTTTTATCTGGTGTTCCATCTTTCCGATCAGCTCAGCGTCTCCGCAAAGAATCGCTCCTCCAGCCGCACCGAAATATTTGTACAATGAAATATATACAGTATCAAACTGATTACAATAATCCCTGACCGGAATTTTTGAATATGCCGAAGCCAGAAATAGCCTTGCCCCATCCAGATGCAGTTTAATTTTATTCTCGTGGCACCAGGAAGAGATTTTTTTGATTTCATCGAAAGGAACCTGGGCTCCATTAGCCCGCCTCACCGGGTTTTCAATGCTTACCGCACCAATGCCGGATTTGAAAACTTCTCCATCATTATGATAATCGATAGCTGCCCTAAGTTCTCCCAGGGTAAAAGCTGCTTCACCTTTTGCAAGCGGAATTAATCTCTTGTTGTGAACCGATTGTGCTGCATCTGCCTCATCACGGTAAACATGACTTGTTTCCTGCACAAAAACTTTGGTATTTGCTCCACATAAGGCAGCTATGGCAAGTTGATTCGCCATGGTTCCCGTTGGCATATAAATCGCTTTTTGTTTACCGGTAATTGCTGCGAATTTTTTCTCCAAAGCTTCTACTGATCCACCATTTCCATATGAATCTGCCTGGATGGCTGATTGTTTATTGATCAGGTCCAACCTTGAAATATAATCTCCGGCAGACATCAGCTCTTTATCAGCAACAAAATTGACTGGCGATAGCTCCGGCTGGTATACGGACCGTCGTTGCGATTTTTGTTCAGGCTGTATCCCAGGCACCTTATCTCTTTCAAAGCCCTGGTTCCTGTTAATTACTAAATTACTCATTACAGGGGCGAAAGGGATAATCCCCGGAATCATCGCGAGACTTGCTTTCCTTAGAAAATTTCTTCTATCCTCCATATGAAAATTTTATAGCACATATTACAATTTATCCGTGCAGCAGCGAAAGATTTTTTTGGTATTTACTCAAAGCAGGAATGAATGGAAACTACTGTTTTAGGATGTATATTTGCGTCCCGTATTATTTTGAATAAATCATTCCGAATAACAATCAGTATAAATTAGTTCCGGAAACAAATAGTATAAACTACATGACAAACAATAACAAACCGGTTAGAATTCTCGTGGTGGGATGTGGTAACATGGGTGCTTCACATGCAATCGCTTATACAAACATCGATGGGTTCGAAATATGCGGACTGGTTTCTACCGGGAAAAGCAAAGAAGTATTAAATGATAAGCTTGGGGGTGGGTACCCGCTTTTTACTGATTATGAAGAAGCGTTGTCGTTTACCAAACCTGATGCGGTTTGTATTTCAACCTATCCTGATACCCATGAATCCTTCGCACTATCTGCTTTTAAAAAAGGTTGTCATGTGTTTATCGAAAAACCTTTGGCAGACACGATCGCGGGAGCTGAGCGCGTTGCAAAGGCTGCGGCTGAATCAGGAAAAAAACTGGTCATTGGATATATACTTCGTTACCACCCTTCATGGATGCGGTTTATAGAACTGACACAACAAATGGGTAAACCACTGGTAATGCGGATGAACCTGAATCAGCAATCACATGGTAACATGTGGACAGTTCACAAAAATCTTATGAACAGTCTCAGTCCTATCGTTGATTGCGGTGTACATTATATAGATGTTATGTGCCAGATGACCCGTTCAAAACCGGTAAAGGTTCATGCCATTGGCGCAAGGTTGTCAAATGAAATTCCGGCCAGCAACTATAACTACGGGCAGCTTCAGTTAAAGTTTGAAGATGGATCAGTTGGATGGTATGAGGCAGGATGGGGACCTATGGTGAGTGAAACTGCTTTTTTTGTAAAAGATGTTTTTGGTCCCAAAGGCTCAGTTTCCATAATAGCTCAAAATGCCGGTGGAACGGGCAAATCAGATAATGTTGAATCACATACAAAAACAGAATCGATCCGGGTGCATCATGCCGATATAGATGCCAGCCAGGAATTCACTAAAAAAGATGAATGGATAAACCTCCTGGATGAACCGGACCATCAGGAACTTTGTAATCGGGAACAGGCGTTTTTCCTGAAAGCGATACGTGAAGACCTTGATCTGACCGATTCAATAGAAGACGGCGTAAACAGCCTTCGTATTGCCGTAGCCTGTGACGAGTCGGTAAGAACAGGGGAGATTATAACACTTAAATAAGTGCCGGTTATTCAAAGTTGATATTCATAATTCTTAACCTTCCATAAGTAAAACGCTGATTCCAATAGTTGTCTGTACAGGGTTGAATTCGACCAGCGTTTCACCATACCCCGTTAAGGTATAGGGATTCCTATTTTCTTCATAGCTAAATTTTGACGATACTGCCGGGCGGGACAAAAAGTTCAGAAAGGATCATCTTAAAAATCTATATTTGCCGCCAGTTACTGGTTCCTGGAATTTCAGATTCCAAGGATTAAAAGGGAATCCGGTTGAAAACCGGAGCTGTTCCCGCAGCTGTAAGAAGCAAACACAGCGATCACATCTACTGCCACTGTTTCTTTATTCGAAACGGGAAGGCCGCAAGATCGCGCTTCAAGCCAGAAGACCTGCCATAACAATCATCTATCACATGCTTTCGTGGAAAAAGTAGTGAGGATAATGAGTAATTAATCATGTTCATTTTGTTTAAAAGAAGTTTTTCGATTGCATATCACCATGCATTGTTTTCATTAATCAGTTTGATGAGCACAATATTTTTTATACCGTCTTTTGTAGCAGGCCAGGAAAAAGATACGGCCGCAACACTCCAGACCGTTACGATCAGCGCTGAAGGGAAACCGCAATTATTCAAGTCGATAACCCCGGTACAGGCATTTGATAAAAAGCAACTGGACAATATAAATGCATACTCAGTAGGGGATGCAGCGCGCTATTTTTCCGGGGTATTGATAAAGGATTATGGCGGTACCGGTGGACTCAAAACAATATCGGTAAGAAGCCTGGGTGCCGCTCATACCGGCATTCTCTATGACGGCATCCCGGTATCGGACCAGCAGACCGGTCAAATCGATCTTAGTCGTTTTTCGACAACTTTTATTCAGTCTTTACAATTGCACCAGGCGGGGATACAGGAAACGCTGGTGCCTGCGAGAGCTGCAGCTGCGGGAACAACAGTTGCGATTGAATCAAACACTTTTGACCTGAACCGTTCAGGTAAAACCGGATGGCAAACCGGGATAAAAGCTGGTTCGTTTGAACATATTCAACCTTTTGCCGGCTTATACCTGCCATTAAATGACAGACTGGTTTTAAGCGGAAATATTGAAGCAACCTATTCAACCGGTAATTATCCGGTGGTAGTTGATAATGGCAATCTCTCCTATAAATCGGAAAGAAATAACTCTTTTGTCCGCTCTATTCAATCAGAGGCGAATCTGGTTTATATCTTCAGCGACAGTTCAAACTGGCAAACAAAATTTGGTTCTTATTTTTCCGAAAGAGGATTGCCAGGTGCAATCGTTTTTTTCAATGACCGGTCTGTACAACAGCTTGCTAACAGCGATGTATATGCGCAAACGAGGTTTAAGTTAAAGCCCGGATTTCGTACCAACATAATCGTTTCTGCGAAATACCAGTACAATAAAACATTATATTCTGACCCCGATTACCCGAATAACCAGGGGGGGCTTAAGAATAATTACAGGCAACAGGAAATATACCTGAGTGCAGTTGCCAGTCACAGAGCCGGGAATAATTTGGTTATTTCTGCCTCATCAGACTTTGCAAATACAACTCTGAAAGCAAATACAGGCAATTATAATGCTCCGAAGCGAATCGCTGCCTGGAACAACATCTCTCTGAATTATCATAGGGGTGTATGGCAACTTAATACCTCGGTGTTGCATAACTATATTGCTGATAAAACTGATAATGCTGCGACATTATACCGCAATGAATTTACTCCGGCCGTTGCATTGAGTGTAAAGACCCGGAAAGATGGTCCGCTTATGTTCAGGGCTTTTTATAAAAAGTTGTTCCGGATGCCAACGTTTAATGACCTCTATTATAATCTCGTTGGAAACAGATCACTGAAGCCGGAATTTGCTGATCACTATAACCTTGGTGTCAGTTTTGCCAAAAGCTATAATGGGGCGATAAAAAAATTGGGGTTAAGCCTGGATGCTTATCATCTGAGGGTGAAAGACAAAATTGTCGCAGTTCCGAACAGGAACCTGTTTGTTTGGACCATGCTCAACCTGGGCGTTGTGAATATCAATGGTATTGATCTTACCACCGAACTGGATGGCAAACTGTCTCATGAAATAAACTGGTTCACAAGAGTTGCCTATACCTGGCAAAAAGCGTTGGACAAAACAGACCCGGCTTCGACAACCTATAAAAACAGAATACCTTATACACCGGACCATTCGGGTTCAGCAATGTTGTCTTTTGGTTATCGTCAATGGATGGCAGGACCCAGCCTGTTATTTTCCGGAAAGCGTTTTACCCTGGGAGAAAACAACCCATTTAACGAAATAAACGGCTGGATAACCTGTGATGTTTTTGTCTCAAAGAAATTCAGGCTGGCAGGTTCAGGCATTACAGCGAAAGTAGAAATAAATAACATCAACGATGCGCGTTATGATGTAGTGCGATATTATCCCATGCCCGGCAGGTCGTATAAAATAATTTTAACTCTTAATAATTTATAATCAAGATGAAAAAGTCAAACGTTTTTTTATTGGCCGCTGTTATTGCAATGTCCGCAGTGTCGTGTAAAAAAGATGATGTAGATGAACATGAACAACCAAAAATAACAAGGGGCCTGTATGTTTTGAATGAAGGCTTATTCAATCAAAACAATACTACACTTACATTTTACAATACATCCACCAATACAACAAGCACAGATATATTTGCAACTGCGAATGGCAGCGGATTGGGTGATACCGGGAATGATCTCATTATTTATGGATCGAAGATCTATATTGTGATGAACGGGTCAAGTTATGTGCAGGTTTCTTCGGCGGCAACTGCGAAAAGTTTACAAAAAATTGAGTTCAAAAATAATAGCGGTGCACCAAGATTACCACGTTATGCGCTGCCATATAAAAACAAAGTACTTGTTTCATCTTATGATGGCACAGTCGCAGTAATAGACACGAATTCGCTGCAGGTCGAAAAGTTTATTACTGTAGGTGCAAACCCTGAAATGATGGCAATTGCAGGGGATAAATTATTCGTTTCCAACTCAGGTGGTTTCAACAATGTTCCCGATTCAACGGTATCATTAGTCGATCTCGTAACAATGACAGAAACGCGCAAGATCGTTGTCGGAGTAAATCCCGGGGGCATTACAGCCGACGAAGCAGGCAATGTTTATGTAGCATGTACAGGCAATTATGGTACTATCAAACCCTCAATTGTAAAATTTAATTCTACAACCGGCGCAATCATCAAAAAGGCAGATACTACTGTGGGAAAGATTCGTTTTTATGATGGACAGTTATTTGTGACAGGTGGCTATCTTGGTTCAAATACTGTAAGAGTACTTAATACAACAGATTTTAAACAGGCTTCTGAAAACTTTGTAACCGACGGTACGGTAATAGTATCACCTTATGGGCTGACCATTGATAATTCTACTGGTGAAGTATTTGTAACAGATGCAAAAAATTATATTAGCTCTGGTGAAGTTTTTTGTTTTGACAAAACCGGAAAGAAGAAATATTCATTTTCAGTAAGTCCGGGAGTAAATCCTAACAGTGTAGCCATCTGGAAAGAATAACCGGCTATTGGGTCCGAAGGTTTGGGTTACTATAATAAGATGATTTGTCCAGGAAAATGGTAACTGAATCCTTACTTGCGTAGTCGAGCTCAATGATGTCTTTAATTGCCTGCTGTTTGTCGGTTGCCCGGTTGTAATATGCACGACAAATGGTATATCCCATAAAATAGCCAAGATCAGGATGTTCCGATCTTTCGCCATTATAAAGCCAGCTTGAGATCGATCTTCGCCACATTTCATTTCGAAAACGAAGTTTTAAGGTGGATTCATTATTCTGGCCATAAATCATATAATCATTAAGATTTTTCTGACGGGTTACCAGTTCCGCTATGAAGTCGGCTGAACCTTCCTGCAGGCATTGAGCAATTAAAGAGGCTCCCTTCTTTTTTTGCTGCGTATGTACATATTCGTGGATGTTTAATCCAACAATATTGCCTGATATCTGGCTACTGAACACTGAGCGCAGCCAATTGCTGAGTTCCGATGCGTCAGTGCCGGTATCAGCTGCAGCCATCTCTGCTCCAATGAGTACCATATTTTCGGTAGTGGTTCCGCCCGATTTTAAACCTCCGATTGTAAAATAAATTCCGGCGGGCTTTATTGAAGGATATAATAATCTGAACCGATCAACACTTTTTTCAATCTGTTCGACCTGTGATTTAATGGCCAGGGTATTTTTGCGGACACTTTTCCAGAAAGCAGGGTAGTCATTGATTAACCTTATATAATTCTCCGCTGAAAAGTTCCTGGCAGTCATGAAAGCCTTTAATCCTTCTGTGCCGACATCAATATATAATGCCTTTATAATATTGGTTTGCTTTTCCCGGTCACTTGTTTTAATAATGCTATCGTAAGCTAACCAGAAATTATCAATGTCAGATGTAAAGACTGCATTTGATTTCGGAAGCTGAGTATGGCCGGCATGTGGCGTTAGTATCAATACAATTTGCAACAGTACCGTTATTCTCAGGATCATTATATGAATTGTATTGAACATTCGGGTCTTATTTTTAAGAAATTTTCTTGAGTGTACAATTGTTTAATTAGTATACGCGGTTACCTGGCTGAAGGTTTCCTAAGCATTGTTGAATGCAGCATTTTAACTTTCCAGTTATTATCATCTTTTACAAGAACAGCACTCTCCAGCCAATTAATATCTCTTTTCTGTCCATTAAACAGGATATGCGCCGTGTTATAATAAACTATCCAGGTTATTCCACCCGCAATTTGCTGACTCACAAAACGGAATTCGTTGGTTCGTCTAAAATCCTGGGTTTTCATTGGTTTAAGTACCTTGATCAGTGAATCTGTGTTCCATATCTGGCCGTCTTCCAACAACAGGAAATCTTTTGTTACGTGGGTGACAATTTCAGATGAGTCTAACCCGGCTATACCATCAAATAACTTTATGACTACTTGTTGAACACTGATGGAATCTGTGTTACTACCTTGTTGTGAAAATCCATTGGTCAGAAAACCTGCAATGAAGATAAAAGTCAGAATCATTTTCATGGTAATAAGTTACGATGAAAATCATAAAGATTTGCAACCTCTGTACATGAGTAAAATCCAACTATCAATAAACGCATAAAAAATAACCAGGCATTTTGCCTGGTTATCTCACAATGGTATTATTTAGTTTACATTTAATTGATTTATTTCCATGGATCAAGCACTACTTTTACACAGTCTTCCTGTTTTTCTTTAAAAATTTTATAAGCATGGGCCACTTCAGAAAGGGAAAGACGATGGGTAATGATGTCGTCAAGTACCACCTTACCATTTACCACATACTCTAATAGTTTGTCGATATGTTTGTGGGCAGGCGCCTGGCCACCTTTCAATATAATACCCTTATCAAAAAACTGGCCGATAGGAAAGTTGTCATATGTTGTCGGATAAACCCCGAGCACAGAAACTATACCGCCCCGGCGAACGGCACTCATACAAGCTTCAAGGACCTTTGGTGAACCTTTCTCCAGGTTAATCACCGCCTTTGCCTTGTCAAGAATCGTTCTGTCTGGTTCAAATCCTACTGCTTCTACGCAAACATCAGCTCCACGTCCCTGGGTCATCGAACGAATCTCTTCAACCACGTTTTTGGCGCTATCTTTCCATAATATAGTTTCACAATTTGCGGCTGCTTTCGCTTTTAATAAACGGTATTCAAGAGTATCCACTATAATGACTTTTGCAGCACCGCGTAACCAGGCACTTTTTGCGGCCATGATCCCCACCGGCCCGGCCCCGAATATGGCTACCGTTTCTCCACCATTTACTTCGCCCCAATCAATTCCGGAATAACCGGTAGGGAAGATATCAGTCAAAAACAACACCTGCTCGTCAGTAAGATTATCCGGCACGATACGGGGACCGAAATCGGCATATGGAACACGCACATATTCCGCCTGGCCTCCGTCATAGCCTCCATACAGATCGGTATATCCAAAAAGGGCGCCGCCTTTTTCGGTTATTAATCCACCTTCTGGTCCATAATGCTCCGGGTTACTATTTTCGCAATGTCCCGGAAGGTGATGGTTGCAAAAAAAACAAGTACCGCAGGCAATTGGAAATGGTACTACTACACGGTCACCCCGCTTCAGATTAGTGATGCCTTTACCTACTTCCTCAACAATGCCCATAAACTCATGTCCGAGTACCATAGGTCGTGGCTGCGGAAGTCCACCTGAATAAATATGCAAATCTGAACCACAGATAGCTGTTGCGGTTACTTTTAATATAACATCCCGGTCTTGTTTTATGATCGGATCATCTACAGTGTCATAGGTTACACTCCCTGGTCCGTGAATCCGTGCTGCTTTCATGTAATTTTAATTTAAGTCTTTAATTAAGCGATGTTTATCAGACTTTCATAAAATAACATGCCAGTTGGTTGAATAAATTGCTGCCGGCCCGGGTGGGAAACCCAGGTTCTTAGTTAGAAGAATCAGCAATCATTTTCAGTAATAAAATACCCAATAAATCTTCAATATAACACGGACTCAGCATCTTTAGGTCTGGCAAACATATTGAGAACAAAATGCCCTGTTATTAAATTATTCATTGCGAAGACTGGTGACCGGGTTAGCAAACGCAGCTTTTATTGATTGAAAGCTTATTGTGATCAAAGCCGTTATTACAGTAATGAGGCCCGCCATTGCAAAAGTCCACCAGGGTATACTTATCCTGTATGAAAAATTTGCCAGCCAGTTATTCATCAGGTACCAGGCGATGGGTGAGCCTATAATTAATGCTATCATCATTAATTTTACAAATTCAGAAGACAATAAACTGAAAATTGATGAGACCGAAGCTCCAAGTACTTTTCGCACACCTATCTCCTTTACTCTATGTTGGGCTGCATGAACAACCAAACCGAAGATGCCAAGTGAAGCAAGTATCATCGTCAATAAACTGAAAAATGTAAACAACTGTTTTAACTTGTTTTCGGGTTCATATTGCCTGGCTAACAGATCATCAACCCAGTTTATTTCAAGCAATTTATTCGGGTAAAATTCCTTCCAGAGATCTTTTACAGATTTCATCACCTGTTGATCATTGCCCGGATCAATCTTTACCAGCATCCCGCCATGTTGTGGATTGCTCTCGGCAAAAATAATAGTAGGACCCAGTTTTTCGTGGAAAGATTCATTGTGAAAGTCATCTACGATACCAACCGGTACTGTTTTGACCTCAGGCAGTTTGTTGTCCAGTTTTTCAACATGGAGCATTCTTGCTGTAGTTGCTGTGATCAGGGCCGGTCTTATTTCAGAAAGTTTATTGTAAGAATGTTCATCATTTTCCCGCAGGCTATCTTCATTCATGGCGTCTGTTGCAAATTCAGGGCTAAGTAACCGGCCGGATTTCAAACGGAGACCAATGGTTTTGGCCAGGTGCACATCACCCGAAATATACCAGACGTTGATTTTATTACCCGGATGATCTTGATCATCAATTTCTCTTGACATGTATCCGGCCCCGGCAGAGGGTATCCATGAGCTAATGCTTGCCTGTCGCACACCACGAAGTTTTGCCACTTCATTCCGGAAAGCGGCGCTTTTACCCTCCCAGGAGACGAACCCTATACTCATAAGATTGTTTTTGTCGAAGCCCAAATCGGAATTGTTCATGTAACGCAGTTGTAATTGCACGATGATCATTGCCAGGAGCACAACTATTGAAATGGAAAACTGTAGAACTACAAGCGTTTTTCGCAGCAATTGCTGCCCATTCACTTTGTTACTGAACACATTTCCCTTAAGCGAACCTGCAGTCTTTGACCCGGACATTAACCACGCTGGGTAAAGACCGGTTAAAACCCCGACAATCAAAATCATTCCAAGGGCAGCAGCCAGCAAGGTAAATTTCGAAATTAACGTTTGAACCAATTGATGTTCCAGGTAGGCTTCAATATACCCAAGGCTCAGCTGATATAAAAAAATCGCCAACATTGCTGAAACAGAAAATATCACTAATGCCTCTGCAAGAAACTGCATCATGATCTGTCGTTTTGAGGCGCCTAATACTTTGCGGACTCCGGTTTCACGGAGCCGGGTAACCGATCTCGCTGTACTCAGATTTACGAAATTGACGCATGCAATTAATAACAACAGCAAGGCTACACCAGAGAATATATAAATGTGCTGGCGGTTACCTTTTACCTTCTGATAATTGGCAAATGCGGAATCGAGGTACACATTTTTTATTGGCTGGAATTCATACTGGTAAGGTTTTGGAACCTCGACGAAGCCCTTATACCACTGATTTACTTTTTTCGTGAACTGGTTTATGTCGGTGCCAGGTTTCAACAAAATATAATTCCGGCTGAATGTGCCCCATTGCTTTTTATTAAGTGTTTCAACATATCTCTTGTCAATTCGTATAACATCCGCCCGCAAATGTGTGTTACCTGGTATATCACTGATAACTCCGGTAATTAAATGCGGTTTTGACTTATCTCCATAAGCCGGAATATCGTAAATGATTTTGCCAATGGGATCAAGCCCTTCAAAGTAAAGATTCCGGAATGACTCGGAGATAACAAGATTAGACTGACCAGCTATAAATTTTTTTGGATTACCGGCAATTATTTTTAAATCAAGTATTTCCCAGATTGCCGAATCCGTTATGATAGAATTTACTTTAATTCCATCATCATCAGCTGATTTCACTTTTAAACGAAATGCGCCATCAGCAAAAGGGGCAAAGCTTTCAACTTCCGGATAACTCTTTTGAAGTTCTGGTGCAAGTCCAGCCCACGAAGAAGCCATACGTTCATAGAGCCCGTCTCCTATGGTATTAATGGTGATGATACGGTATATGTTATCCGCGCGCTTCCAGTGTTTGTCATATGAAAGATCATCAATTACAACAGTAGCCACAATAAGACAGGCGCATAATCCCACTGTTAACCCCGATATGTTTATCAGTGCATAGGTTTTCTGTTTGCGAATGGTTCTGATTGCTGACCTGACATGATTTATCATAGCGGATATCAATAAACAATTGTGATAAAGCGTTGTGTAAAAGAAATACAGACCAATTTTATTCTGACCTGAGGCTTTTGATCGGGTTTGCAATGGCGGCCCTTATTGCCTGGAAACTGATAGTGAACAATGCAATCAGGAAAGCCAGCATACCGGCAATAGCAAACACTGTCCATGTTATATTGCTACGATAAGAAAAATCTTCCAGCCATTTATACATGAAATACCAGGCAACCGGTGTTGCAATCACGAATGATAACGCAACCAGTTTTAGAAAGTCAAATGACAAAAGATTCACTATGTTGGTCACAGATGCACCCATCACTTTTCTAATTCCGATTTCACGTGTTCTTTGAATGGTGCTATAAGATGCTAGACCTAAAAGGCCAAGACAGGAGAT
>NZ_DATHKG010000135.1:0-13572 GCF_035489435.1 Flavitalea sp. | reverse complement strand
CATTATCGAGAATCCATTTTAGTTTGGTTGCTGAAAAATATGCATCGGTCGCCAACCCGGTTTTTTGCTGGATCATAGGTGAATGACCGCTTGCTTTTAACTCATCGCAATATGCCGCTGTGCGCCTGTCCTGCCATACTATGGCATTACAAACAGCGTGGCCGGTGTGCCGGTCCCAGACTATAGTGGTTTCACGTTGATTGGTAATTCCGATTGCGGCAACCCCATCTGTTTTGATTCCAGCCTTAGCCAGCACTTCGGCCATAACACTGAACTGCGTTGACCAGATTTCTTCAGGATCATGTTCTACCCAGCCGGGCTGAGGATAATACTGTGTGAATTCCTTTTGAGCAACTGCCACAATATTACCTGAATGATCAAATAATATAGCTCTCGAACTTGTAGTACCCTGGTCCAGGGACATAATAAACTTTGAAGACATGCAACCGTATTTTGATTGCAAAAGGTAATTAAAAAATGTAATTACGCTAGATACACTTAAAATTTATTATTGAATCTGACGCTTAAAACGAAGTATGAATTGGATAACTACCATGCTTAAAAAGCGAGACGGAAGCTGAAGAACACTCCGAACCTTTTGGCCTTTTCGGGGGGCAGCGGTGTTGGGGATAAACGCCAGATAAAATCTACCCTGAAAAACCTGAAGATATTGTCAATGCCCGTGCCTAACTCAAGATATGTTTTTCCATTTAGTGATTCAAACTTTGGAAGTGTACTGTTCAGATCTTCATTATAAGCCTTGTTTTCATCGCTCAGGCTTCCCCACAATGCTTTGGCGCTCCAGAACTGGCGCCATTTCAACTTCCGCATAAACGGCACAACCCGGAATATGCCATTGCCAAAATTGTGTTCAATGTTTACGCCTGCATAACGGTCTTGTATATACTCATACCTGTTCATCAGGTTGAAAGCATATTTGTTATAATAATATATTTCATTACCCGGGGCAACGTCCAGTAACATATATGGCAGCTTACCAAAAGTTCTTCCCGCAAAAACATTATAATATAAACTTCCGAAAGGAGCGATATCCGAGTAATCAGAAACACTACCACTAATCTTATTGTAGTTGAAGCTACTGCCAAATACATCCTTTATACCTCTTGTATATTTTAAGTCTAAAATAGGCAGTGGGCTACCAAGACTATAGCGGTAAAATGTACTTTCGAGATATCGTTCAAGATAAGCATACCTCAATTTCACTGAAAACTCGGTAGTGATCAGATCATCTTCATAATTAGTCTTTGGCGGAAGATTTTGCAAAGGCTGATAACTTTCATGCAGACCTTCTACCTGGATCGAAAAACCTGATTTCCATTCTTTAAATACATTGACCTTTTGCTCATTGGTCGACATGAATTTGATAGGCACTCCATTTTTCCGGATGGCAAGTGCAAAGATATTGTCCTGTGTAAGCTGGTCATAATAGAATTGGCCATAGTCCATATCACTTTTCACCGAAGCATATATATAAGTCCGGGGGCTACATTTGAAAAGATACATACCATCAAGCTGGTATTTGAATTTCTCATCTGCAAAGCCATAAGCGAGATAGGTATGAAGGATGATCTTTTTGCTGAAATGTTTATTGGTACCGAGGTCAAAACGCATTCTCATTCCTTCCTGTACATTATAGGTAATCCAATTGAACCAGGGGCCGATCTGGTAATTACCTATATTCAGGTATCCTGTTGTTAAAAAATTGACTTTTCTTGTAAGTGTTTTAAAAGATGGCATCTTAAGCAGTGTGTCAATTGTCTGGTACAATGCCTTTTCACTCTTCGTCAGATCTTCATGTCTCGATTGAACCCAGAATGAATCAGATACATTCCTGGCTGAATCCGGGAGTATCGTTTCTTCGATCTGGGTGTTTTTATCAAGTTCTGCAACTATTTTTGGGTTGTTCACCAATACATTATCATAGGTAGTGGTTTTGCGGCCTATGGCCGACAAACTCTTCTCACCCAGGGCAGAAAGATCTGCAACAAATTTATCCCTTGAGAGGAACCAGGTAGAATCGTTGATCAATTTATATTCCTGGATAAGGCTGAGCTTGTCAACGTAATTGATATTTGCATCCTTCGAAAGGCGCAGGTTCATTTTCTGAACGGCAAAAGTTGTATCATGTATCCAGCAATCACCTTCAAAAGTATTTTCTCCTTTTCGTTTTGCTGTAAATGTAAAGTGAATCAAACGCCGACCGGCTACTACTTGTGTATCCAGTACCTTGTAACGATAATAGTTATCACCGTTGTCACTGATCGGACTTATAAACTTCTTATCCATCACAGGGATGAAATTGTTGTAGAAGTTGATATTCTGATCCATGCCTCCAAGTAGCTTTGAAACGCTTTCATTGTTTACGCCCAAAGTTTTTGTTCCTTTAAAAACTTCTCTTCTTCTTTTTGGCGATCGCTGATAATAATAGTCGGAAATTGCTTCTGTCAGATAAATCGGGAGATAAGGATTGCCGTCTTCGGTTGTATCTATATTATTGAAAATAAAGTTGAACTTTTTCAGATTCAGCAGCGGGATATTTTCAATTCTTTTTGGCTTGAGGTTTTTAATATCAACTTCAAGCTTGTTATAAAGCTCGTAACCAAAATTGTCGAAACGATAGCGGTCATTAAATGGCTTTCTTCTCACTATTCTTTTCCACATAAGGTAGCCGCGGTCAATCGTTTTTCTTACAACCACTTCCGCAGCATATTTTCCACGCTCAAGCTGGATAGTGACATCTATAACATTGTTTTTGGCATTCCTGACAAGGTTGGAGTCTATTGGTAAAAGAAAATCCTGGTAACCGACATAGGTAATGAGAACGGTATCTGTTGGCCATTCATTGAACCGGAACTCAAAAGCGCCAGATGAATCGCTCAGTTTGCCGGTAGATGTTTTTTTAAATTCAATGGAGGCGAAAGGCACCGGCTCCAGGCTATGAACGTCCCGAATGACACCCCTGAGAATTTTTACCTGTGCAGAAACATCTGAGCCAACAAATAAACAAATAAGAACTACAAGAAATTTATACATCTCTTTTAATCGAACGATCATACTTCAAAAATACGCTATGGTTGTTAATCCTTTTTATAAAATGGCCCTTAAAAAATTGCTGTTTCTGCCGGAGGAGCAGGATTTCAGGAGTTTCGCTGCACATTAGATTGTTAATATTCCCAGTAGGAGTTTTCACTTTACTGTTTCATTAATCATAATATGTCTAATCTGAAATCCGGGGCCCGCTTGTTGTTAACAATAGTTTGACGATTATGTTCCGAAGAAATTGCAAATCCGTTTGGAAGTTTCATAAAAAAGCAGCTACTTTGTATCACAAAGCACTCTATATGGAAGCAAATCATCAGCTGGACGCCCTGCAGGACATAAAAAGAATGATGGAACGCTCTTCGCGCTTCATTTCTTTGAGTGGCTTAAGCGGAATTGCTGCAGGAGTTTGCGCACTGGTTGGAGCATGGCTGGGCTGGAGGGAAATCAAAGATTTTAACTCAGGTGTGGGCTCTTATGCCAGCAACAACTCCGTGCTGGAATTGGAGAAATCATTGATTACCATAGCGGCAGGAGTTTTTGTGGGTGCTCTTTTACTTGCTTTTGTTTTTACTTACCGCAGGGCAAAAAAGAACAACTTGTCGGTTTGGGATATAACAGCAAGGAGGCTGATGATAAATACCATGATACCGTTGGCGGCTGGCGGCATATTTATCATGGGCCTGATGTATCATGGAGCTACGGTTTTTGTAGCCCCGGCCTGCCTGGTTTTTTACGGGCTGGCATTAGTGAATGGCAGCAAATACACATTGGGTGAAATCAGGTATATCGGGTACGGAGAAATAATACTCGGACTGATAAATCTATGGGTTCCGGGCTACAGTCTTTTATTCTGGACAATAGGATTTGGGTTTTTGCACATATTCTATGGGGTGATTATGTGGTGGAAATACGATAGGAAGTAACAAGCAGCATCCGTTAGTACTAAAAAATTTACTGGTTTGAAGAACCCGATTGAACATCTGAACAAAATTTTTGAGAGTCGCATCCGCATGGGCGTGATGAGTATACTTATGGTCAATCCGGAGATCAGTTTTAATGATTTGAAGCAGATGATGGAAGTAACCGATGGTAACCTGGCTTCTCATATGGTGAACCTTGAAGAAAACGGATATATCAAGGTGCATAAAGGTTTTATCGGCAGAAAGACCAATACAACTTATTCAATTACCCGTGCTGGTGAAAAAGCTTTCCGTGACCATATTGAGGCCCTTGAAAATATGATTAAAGGTATGAAGTGATTTTTTTTTGCATTTAAACTTTGCGATTCAAAGCGCTTTTTAAAAAATAACAACGAAAACAATGTCTCCCAAAATTTTACTCACTTTCGCCGGCGCTTTCCTGTTTAACTTTTTGTTTTGGCAGGAAAAGATGGCAATCAACTTCCTGATTTTCGATGTCTTTATCATCGCATCAATAATCAGCATTTATCCCACAGCTGCTGACCGGAGTTCGGTGAGGTGGCTGCTGGCAGCTCATCTGCTTAGTGGGTGTATGGTAATTATTTACAACACATTTTTAAGCAAGTTTGCAGCTATCGTTACACTCATACTATTTGCTGCTTTCGCTGAGTATATTCACCGGTCGATCATTTTTGCGGTTGGTTCTATGTTTTACCAGGCAAGTTTTTTGTTACCTGAATTTACCCGCCTGGTTGTACAGAACTCAACAAATCGCAGGGTTGATAAGAAACCTTTAAGAAAACTGCGATTGTTGTTGTTTCCTATGGGGCTGTTATTGTTGTTTTTTTTAGTATATATGGCTGGTAACAGGGCTTTTGCATCAATTACGGGCGACGTATTGCAAGCAGTCGAAAATTATCTTGGAAACATATTTAAATACGTTTCCTGGTCACGAATATTTTTTATTTTGTTTGGCGCTTATATCACCGGAGCGTTATTGATCAGGAGCCGGTCGGGCAACTTTTCTGATAAAGAATTGTCATTAAGCGACAGGCTGATAAGAACAAAACCATCGCGCGGTGCAGATCCTGAGTTCAGTATCTCTAATGAGATTGTTTCCGCCGTGATGGGCAGTTTTTCGAAAGGCATGCTTGCTTTAAAAAACAAAAATCTAATAGGATTAATAAGTTTTGTTCTTTTGAATTGCCTCTTACTGATCATTAATATTACCGATCTGGTATATATCTGGTTTGGTGACGATTATGGTAAGGATGCGCCGCTTGCCGAATTGTTACATGAAGGCACGGGTGTGTTGATCTTTTCTATACTGCTTGCCATTATTGTTGTATTGTTTTTCTTCAAAGGCAACCTGAATTTTTATAAAAGAAACAGCAACCTGAAACTGATGGCTTATGTCTGGCTGATCCAGAATGCTTTCCTGGTTGCTTCAGTTTGTCTTCGTGACTATTATTATATCGCAAACTATGGGTTGGCTTACAAAAGAATTGGTGTGTTGTTTTTCCTGGCAATCGTGTTGGCCGGCCTGTCATCTGTATTTATAAAAATCTATTATAAAAAATCGAGCTACTTTTTATTCAGGTTCAATGCGAACGTATTGTTGGGTATGCTGGTGATTGGTTCCCTTCAAAACTGGGACGTATTTATCGCGAATCATAACATTGAGAGGATTAATAAGATACAACCTGATCTCCGGTTTTTAATGAGTCTTTCTGACCAGACTTTGCCGGTAATCAGGAAAAATATAGATGTGTTGGTTGAGAAATCTAAAGATCCGCAGTTTTCAAATTTTTCAGGATTTCGTACGAGTGTGGATTTAAAAGAGATCCTTACCGCCCGCGAGGAAAAGTTTATGAGTGATCAGCAGCAACATAGCTGGTTATCATGGAACTTTGCCGATGATGCTGTCTATCGTTCGATCACAAAATCCCTGGCATCGGAGAAACCAACATCATCTGTTTCGAGGTAGATCATGTATAAGACGATAGTAAAAGAAAATTAAATGGCATATTATGAACGATGAAAAGTTTTCCTTTCGGGCGCGTATCCGGAGTTTCAGGTTTTCATTTAATGGGCTTGCGGCCTTTTTTAAAAAAGAACACAACTCCTGGATACATTTTATAGCGACCATAGCAGTACTTGTTTTCTCGGCCTGGGTTGGTGTTACAAAAACAGAACTGCTTGCAATTGTATTTGCTATCGGATTTGTTTGGGTTGCCGAGATTTTTAACACTTGTATCGAAAGAGTGATGGACTATATAAGTCTCGAGCGCCATCCTGATATCCGGTTCATCAAAGATCTTGCATCGGGAGCTGTGCTAATTGCAGCAATCACTGCGGTGACTGTTGCCCTAATTATTTTTATTCCAAAATTTTTTTAAGTTGAAAACATTAAATATACTGCTGTCGATAACGCGGCTGAGTTTTATAAAATCTGAGATTGATCGCCTGATAGGCTATTCAGTTTTATTCAGTTTGTCACTGGTTATTTTCAGAATATGGTACACGCAGGAACCCATTTTTATATTTATGCCCTGGAACCTTTTCCTGGCCTATCTGCCTTACCAGTTGTTAAAAATATTTAAGCCTTCAGCAAAAGATCTGAAAAGTAAGCTGTTATTCTCAGGGGTGTTCGTTGTCTGGCTGCTTTTAATTCCCAACGCGTTTTATATGATCACTGATTTGTTTCACCTGATGCAGCGTGAAAATATACCATTGTGGTTTGACCTGGTGCTGCTGATGTCATTTGCGTGGAACGGAATGATACTGGGTTTTTTATCTGTAAGACAGATGGAGAAAAATCTTTCATTGATCCTGCCCGGACTTCGCGAAGGATTGTTCGTAAGTCTGATCATGTTTCTGAATTCATTTGGAGTCTATCTCGGCCGTTATCTCCGTTTCAATAGTTGGGATATAATTTCAAATCCATTTAACCTGGCCAAAGAGATGGGATTGTTGTTGATTCATCCGCTGGACAACCGCGCAGCCTGGGCGATGATATTAGCTTTTACAATAATGATGACTATAATTTACAAAATGCTTAAAAAACTTAGCCGCCAGCTCTTTTGACCGGGCTTATAATTGCTCATTATTAGTTATTTTTAGTACTATCAAACTAAATAACTGCTATGGCATTGATTAAGTCTTCATTATTATTAGTTGCGGCTGCATTTGCCGTAAACAGTTCATATTCTCAAAATGGAAGTTCGCCAAATGGTAATACGCCAAATGGTAATTCATCAAACAGCAATGCGTTAAACGACGAATCATTAAACAACCATGCCTCGGTATTTCAACAAATCAACCAGGAAGTTCTCGCAAATTCTGCAGCTTATGAAAGGCTGAGTGATGCAAGTAAAACAATTGGTCATCGTCTCACGGGTTCTGAAAACGGCAAAAAAGCAGAACAATACGCTTATGATCTGCTCAAATCATATGGTTATAGCAATTTGAAGTTTCAGCCTTTTGAAGTAGAAAGCTGGAGCAGGGGAACGGTGAAACTTCAACTGACAAATGCTGCAACCAAAACTTCAACTGATATAAAATGTGTTGCCCTTGCTCATTCTCCGGTTAAAGTAAATACGAGTGCAGAGCTGGCAGACATGGATAACGGCCTTGAAGCGGATTACCTTGCCAATCCCGGAAAGGCGAAGGGAAAAATCGTTTTCGCTTCCTTAGGATTGTTACCCGGGTCTCCCGCGGGCCTCGCAAATTTACATCGTTCAGAAAAAACAGCTTTAGCCATTAAATATGGAGCAACAGGGGTCATTTTATTTAATGGTGTGAAAGGTGGCGTTCTTTTAACAGGTACGGCATCAGTGACGGGCAAACTGAATCCAATACCAGCTTTATGTATCAGCTTCGAAGAAGGTATGAGAATTAAGGAATCAATGAAAGCCGGAGCTTTTTCAGGTAAGATTGAAATGAGCAACTTCAGCGGAAAAATCAAGGCGAGAAATGTAATCGCATCTATACCAGGTAAAAAATTTCCGAACGAAAAAATCGTGATCTGCGGCCATCTTGATAGCTGGGATCTTGCAACAGGTGCGGCTGACAATGGCATAGGATCTTTCTCTATAATAGACATGGCACGCACCTTCAAAAAGTTAAACCTGCAGGGAGATCGCACTATAGAGTTTGTATTATTTATGGGCGAAGAACAGGGTTTGCTGGGTTCAAATGCATATGTGGATCAGGCACAAAAAAACAACACTCTCAAACAGGTAGGTTATGTTTTCAATTTTGATATGGCGGGTAATGCAGCCGGTTTCACAGCCGGTGGCAGAAAAGAAGCGGAGGCGTTTTTCAAGGAAACAGGTGAACTAATAAAAGCCATAGATACAGTCTTCAGTAATCGCAGTGGTGCCGGAAGAGCAGGACTTCACAGCGATCATGAGCCATTTATGTTGCAGGGAATTCCAACTGCTTCATCAACCGGTATCCTTAGTGGTGATATCGCTCGTTGTTACCATGCAGATTGCGATGGCATCGATATCATCGACAAAAAATGGATGGTGAACCAGGTGCGCTTCAGTTCTATGATGATCTACGCTATGGCCAACATTCAAAAACTGCCGGCGGCACATTTCAACGATCAACAAACAAAGCAATTCCTGATAGACAATAATTTGAAAGAGGCTTTGATAATTGCAGGTGACTGGCGTTGGAAGGAGTGATGAGTGATGAGTTATGAGTTATAGTGGTGAGTTGAGTGAATAGTGTTATAGTGACGTGCCTTTAGAAGATAAAACATCAAATCAGGCCACAATAACCTACACAGCAACCTACACAATAACTCACACAATAAAACATAAAAAAGCGGCTGACGAGTTCAAAACTGTCAGCCGCTTTTTTATGTTTGGGTTATACGTGTTCAATGATAATCAGAAAAACAAAACTCACACACTCAACAACTTCACTCACCACTTACCACTTACCACTCAATTAAAAGTCGACTCCCATACCAAAATATAAAATCGGCTTTCCTTTAAAGAATCCATTCATTTCCCAGGCCAGGTCAAGCTTTAAGAAATAACCAAGTATAGTACTCCTGGCGCCAAATCCATATCCACCAACCAAAGGTCCGATACCTCCTGCTTTCAATTTCACAAGTACAGTTCCGTCATCATTTGGATAAAGGACGGATGGGCGTGCTATGTTTTTAACCGGTCCGGTCCAGGCAGTACCGAGATCAAAAAACTGGGTCAACTGGAAGTTTCTGAGGAATGCATTGTTGATCGGTTTGTTAAACAGGGTTGAAAAAACCGGGAGACGAAATTCACTGTTAAACACAAATGTATTGTTACCATTGGCAACATTCTGATTAAAACCCCGCATATTCACAGCCAGCGACTGGTATACATAGTCATTATTTTCAGATGGTCTTGGTTCGGGGTTGTACTTTGGAAACATCCAGCCATCAATACCACCCAGGTAATAGAGAATCTTCTGATTACCCCATGAGAAGTCAGCAGCAGCACGACCCGCCCAGATAAAATTCCGGTAGATCTGGTGATAATAACGACCATCAAATCCAACATTCCAGTTCATCCGGCCGGGTTTCAATAAACCAGGCGAAGGCTTATTTGCCTGGACGTTTAAATCAGTATATAGTTTATATCGAAGACCGTGGATGATGTTTGTAGCTTTCATTATAGTATTATCATACACATATTCAAGACGGGTAACAGCAAAGGTTTGCTTATTCATAGTCGGAGCTTTCAATGTCGATGAATCGAAATTGGTACCTCTTACTATTACCTTATCTGTTCTGATACCTACCGACAAACGCAGGCTTCTGACGCGGTCGAATGGATAACGGATTACCCCCTGGAATAAATTACTGTATTGTTTTCCTTCAAACACCTGGTTTGTACCATTAACACCAATAACTCCACCGATTTCCGTTTTGCGGTAATAAATAAATGAATAATCGAGGCGATGTTTGAGGTAATCTGCCCTCGCAAACCACTCACCACCACCATCAAACAAAGACGAGTTGACTGGTACAAAAACACTGGTGCCTCCTGTGCCAACACTTGCACCGCTACCAGCTCCGCTGATTAACGGTAAACGTATCGCACCGGTGAATCGAATATCTTCAAACAGGTCATAAACAGATGCTTTCAGCATACCGTTGAATGCACCGCCGCTTTGAAGTACAACCGGTAATGAGCCGGAATAAGGTTCGTACCGGTTGATGAGTACATCGTTATTAAATGAGCCCGAAAAATTATCAGCAGAAAACTTCAATTTATAATCAAACAGTTTTGCTTTTTTCAGGACCGATTCATGTTCAGGTTCAAGTGGCTGCGGCGATACAGGGGCAGCCGGACGGGTTGAATCAGTTACTTCTTTTTCAAACTCAGATTCAAATGCATTCTTTTTCCCGGTTGTATCGGCAGAAGGTTCTTCAAACTGGATAGCCCTGCCAGCTGACATCACGTCTTCGGTGATGGTACGCTTCCGGTAATCGGTAGGTTTGGGATTAACATTTCTCCTTCTCAGGGCTGCATCATCTACTTTCAGTTTGTAAAGAAATTTCAGATTACCCTGTTGTCTTGTTTCGCTTACAAGCCCGGCATTACCGGCAATCTTGGTTTCAAGCAATGCACTTTGATAGTTGGTGATTGGGAACACATATGCCGAATCCTGCGTCACAGAAAAGGAGAATATAGAGTCCGGTTTACTTTTGCCATAAACCTGCAGGGTTGAATCCAGTTCTCTCATATCCGGGTTGCGTAACACCTGGTCAGCAACTAGGTAAACAGTATCAAGTCCAGCTCTCCGCGTTGAGAAGAATCCTGCAAAACGGTTTGCCACACCGAAATCGTCACTGATAAATGTGAAGTGGGTTGTATTATATTGAGTCGGGAACCTGGCTGTACCATATTTCATATTGGTCAGCTGGGAGATCTGTTTGAATTCGCTCCTGTTCCAGTTATCAATCAGGAATACATTGTAACGATTGAGCGGAACTGCAGTATCGCCTCCGCGGATCACACCATTCGGCCGGTTTGAGGAAAAGAGGATACCCGTGCGGCTTGGAAATGCGACAAAAGATGGATCAAGATCAGCATAAGAGTCATTTGTTATCTGATCGAAAGTTCCCTTGTCTATTTTGTAAACGAAGATGTCGGATTGACCTTTCCGCACTGCACTAAGCAAGAGCGTATTGTTGTCAAGCATGTATTTCATATCCTGGACCTGCTCAAAATCTTCAAGTACCTGGTTTTTGACTGGCCTGTATTTCTGAACCATATCATAAACAAACAGTCTTGACTTGCCTTCTGACCAATAAATACATGATAACCTCGTGCCTGTTGGATCCCAGGCTAGCAATGGATAGTTTGGATTAACCTGGTTGTCGTTCACCCGCACCCCTGTTTTCAGGAGTACTTTACGGTCTACCATATTTTCATATAAAACAACACAGTATTGCCCCTTGATATACTCAACCACGGCATAGGTCTGGGATCTTGGTGCAGGATTGGGTGTGAAACGGATAAAGTCCCGGTTGTTTTTCAGTTCTTCAACGATCGATACTGTTCCTTTTGGAATATCTCTCCTGCCGCGGATATCGAGGTAATATTTTTCCTCAGTTTCCATCATGAAATCTTTCACAAGCTCCTTGAACTTCTTTTTCGCGATCCGGTTGGAAGCACTGTTCAGGTTGCGGTAAACACGGGCCAGGTAAAGGAAGTAGGTAACATTTTCCTTTTTGTATTTGTCTGCGATATAGTTCCAGAAAGCATGCCCTGCGAGCAAAGGTTTTTCGAAAGCAAACTGGTAGAAGTTTTTATAGCTGCCTGATAGAAGAGCCGATTTCAGCTGGTCATCCAGCTCAGTGCTCCATTCTTCGGCTACATAATCAACGTATCCGTCAACCAGCCATTTCGGAAGATCGAGCAGGGCCTGGTTTGTAGCGAACTCCCCAAGATCGTCTCCGAATAAAATATTGTCAACCAACACACGTGCAATACCCTGGCGAACCTGGCGGCGAAGATGAGCGTGATCGCTGTTATAGTAAACGATCATCTTGTTATTTACCAGTTTGGTGATCCCACCGGTTGTTTGCCAGTCGAGGTTGAGGCCTATATTAGATTGTTCGAGTTCATTAAAATGATTGTAAATAACGATGTTGGTGCGGCGCTGTAAGCCGTATTCAACAAACTGCTCTATCTGGGGAAGTTCCGTTTCAGCGATCTGGGTGACATAATTTGCGATCGTCTGGCCATTTTCGTAGAAGTAAGTATTAAAATTTTGAGTCTGGTAGTATTGCCATTTAAATTTCCGGTATTGCACCCGGTTTTTCCCGAATTCGACGGTATTAACCTGTGCAAGCGAATCGAATTGAAAACATAGGACAGCTAAAGCAAAAACAAATAATTCTTTCCCCTTTCCCATAAACTGTTGAAATTGCATATCCAATCTTTAATTGTTTTAAAGTTATAACAATCCGGACTACCGGTAAAATCTGAAATTAGCTTAAAATAGGTTACGAATATGTTGACAGTGAAGCAGTTTACCTTCAATCCGATACAGGAAAATACATACGTAGTTTATAACGATGAGGGTGAGTGCGTGATTGTTGACCCTGGATGTTATTTTCCGGCAGAACGCAATGAGTTGAAAGCATTTATAAATGAAAATGGCCTTATTCCTAAATATTTGTTAAACACCCATTGCCATCTCGATCACGTGTTTGGAAACAAGTTTGTTTTTGAGACCTGGGATTTGGAATTGTATACGAACGAATTGGAGAAGCCGGTGCTTGAATATGCGCCGGTTTCGGGAAAGAGCTGGGGTATTCCCTTTGACAACTATACAGGTCCGTTGCATTGGCTAAAAGCCGGTGATGAAGTTTTGCTTGGCAAGGATCGTTTGACCGTGTTGTTTACCCCGGGCCACTCGCCGGGCCATATTAGTTTTTATTCTAAGGCTGATGAGTTTGTTTTGAGTGGGGATGTACTCTTTCAGCGAAGCATTGGCAGAACGGATCTGCCGGGAGGAGATTTCGATACTTTGATCAAAAGCATCCGCGGGCAGCTATTCACATTGCCGGATAATACCAAAGTCTATAGCGGACACGGAGACACAACTTTCATCGGGGTTGAAAAAAGGGAGAATCCGTTTTTGAAGGGGTAGCGGGGATGGGCATATTTAAAGAGCGAGAATATTGCGACCTGGAAATGCAGAAGACCATCTCAAAAATGGACTATTCCACAATACTCCAACATTCGATTTCAATTTGAAGTTTTTGAACAGTGCAGGTCATAGTGTTTGGCCGGCTTAGTGCGCTCCAGAACGGTACCGACACCCATCCCGAACGCTATCGATATAGAACCCTTATTGGACATATCGAGGGTAAGGATCGGTTCTCTGACTCAGAATTAAATAACTTCTTGATGGTTGTCGGTAGCGAAACAGATCAGGAAGTAGCAGGTGCTGCCTTTGGAAGTTTGCTGGCAAAAGATTGCCTTGCCAGAAAGCAGTTTGATATTACGGTTGTAAGTCTTTCAGGATATGGAGAATGGACAACGAAAATAATTCGAAGACATTCGTTAATCAG
>NZ_DATHKG010000134.1:0-29395 GCF_035489435.1 Flavitalea sp. | reverse complement strand
CCTTGCGGGATAATTCATCCGAATGCCTTACTGACCAGATCTTATCCTGGTAGTCATTTTTTATATCTTCGATCTGAAGATCGAGTTTTGTGGGCCTGTTCTGATATCGGTATCCATTATCAAATCCAAATCCGAACGGTGAATAAAATGGCGAATAACCGTAATATCCTCTGCCATATCCGTAGAATGGTGAGAATGGAGGATAACTTCTTACTACCACTACTTTTTTACCGGGTCCTGGACTCACTGAACGGGGCCCTTTATTCTGGGCTGATGCACCAAATGCCAGCCCAAATGCGACTAATAATACAACCAGCTTTTTCATGTCTGCTCCTTTTTTATTTCTTGTTATTTCTTTACTATATAAACGAATTTGGTTGGCATTAGGTGTGCTAATGTTTCGACATTAACTAAATACTAACGATTGTTCGCAATCTCAAAACCGGTGATCCCAGTAGATAAAAAACGAATATGATATTTTATCTCAAAACAGGGGTTAAACCGGTAACCTGCACCCGGAACAAGACATTTTGATTTAATTGTTATTGGGAAATTCTTATCTTTCCGCATAGTGTAAGGAAGACCTTTCCTCAATCCGTTAATACTTTATTAATCTCAAAAACAACTAACTGCAATGAGTTTGTTCGTCAAAAAAACACTTTCGTCCCTGATGACTCAGTCAGAAGATTCGAAGGGACTTAAGAAAACATTGGGAGCCGGAAATCTCGTGGCACTCGGAATCGGGGCAATTATCGGGGCCGGGCTTTTTGTTCGTACCGCAGCCGCAGCCGGCGGTCACGCCGGGAACGCAGTAACAATTTCATTTATAGTCGCCGCTGTCGGTTGTGCTTTTGCCGGTCTTTGTTACGCAGAATTTGCTTCCATGATTCCAATTGCCGGGAGCGCCTACACATATGCCTATGCTACCATGGGTGAACTGGTCGCCTGGATAATTGGTTGGTCATTAATTCTCGAATATGCGCTTGGTGCGGCCACCGTTTCCATTGCCTGGAGTGAATATTTAAACAAGTTGTTGGGAGGCGCTATTCCTTATGAATGGTGCCATTCGCCGTTTGAGTCAGTAACCCTGGCCGACGGTACTTTTCTATCCGGTATAATGAATGCTCCTGCACTGGTGATACTTTTATTGCTTTCATTATTACTTATCAAAGGAACACAGGAATCAGCTATGGTAAATGCCGTTATCGTTTTTATAAAAGTTGCGATTGTTATCGTTTTTATTGCCATCGGCTGGCAGTTTATCAAACCCGAAAATCACATCCCATATATTATTCCGGAAGGAACACCGGGTTACGAAGGTGAATGGAATCATGGATTTAAAGGAATACTGACGGGGGCGGGAATTGTGTTTTTTGCCTTCATTGGATTTGATGCTGTATCAACAGCAGCCCAGGAAGCAAAAAATCCTAAACGCGATATGCCGATTGGTATTCTTGGTTCGCTGGTAGTTTGTACCATTCTTTATATCCTTTTTGCTCATGTACTTACAGGGGTTTCACCTTTTGTTGACTTTAATGATCCCACAAAAGGAAAAGAAGCTTCAGTTGCATATGCGATAGATACTTATATGCCAGGTTACAAATGGCTGTCTACGGCAGTGACTGTTGCAATCCTTGCAGGTTTTTCTTCGGTAATCCTGGTAATGCTGATGGGTCAGAGCCGGGTGTTTTACACCATGTCAACTGACGGTCTGTTACCAAAAGCTTTTTCTGCCTTACATCCCAAATACCGTACTCCATATAAGTCTAACTTAATCCTGTTCATATTTGTCGGGGCATTTGCTGCCTTTGTTCCAGGTACTGTCGCAGGTGATCTTACATCGATAGGAACTTTATTTGCCTTTATCCTGGTTTGTGTCGGTATCATAATTATGCGCAAAACTGACCCTACCATTAAACGGCCTTTCAGAACCCCATTGGTTCCGCTGGTACCAATACTTGGAGTGCTGGTTTGTGCTGCAATGATCGTTGGTTTACCAACCCCTACCCAAGTCAGTGCACTGGTATGGATGTTATTTGGTCTGATCGTTTATTTTGTATACAGCAGGCGTAATAGCAAACTTGGAAACCCCAGGTTATAGTCATATAGATTTTTTTGGAAAAGGCTGCCTTTATCGGCAGCCTTTTTATTTTCAATTTTCTTACTTTTGCAACCCTGAGATAAGTACCGGCTCAAAGATTCACCGGTATAATTCAGCATTTAATTAAAAGTTATGGGTCGGATTTTTGAAACGCGGAAACATACAATGTTCGCAAGGTGGGATAGGATGGCCAAACAGTTCAGCCGTATCGGAAAAGAAATTGCGATGGCTGTTAAGTCTAGTGGACCTGACCCCAATCTCAACCCTGCATTGCGGAGATGTATGGCGAATGCCAAAGCCGTCAATATGCCAAAGGACCGGGTGGAAGCAGCCATAAAAAGGGCGATGGGTAAGGATACTGAAAATTTCGAAGAACTGCTTTATGAAGGTTATGGACCTTTTGGTATACCTATTCTTGTTGAAACCGCAACAGATAACCATGTCCGGACAGTGGCGAACGTTAAGTCGCATTTTAATAAAGGTGGCGGTACACTTGGAAATAGTGGAAGTGTGAGTTTCCAGTTTAAGAAAATGGGAGTTTTCAAGTTGAAACCAGAAGGCCTAAAAGCAGACGATCTTGAACTTGAGCTTATTGATTTTGGACTGGAAGAATTGGGTGAAGGTACAGGTGAACAGGGTGAAGCGGTGTTGGTAATCCGTTGCGCATTTTCTGATTTTGGCAATATGCAAAAAGCCCTGGAAGAAAAGGGATTGCATCCGATCACTTCTGAAGTAGAGTGGATCCCCGGAACTACAATGCACTTGTCTGATGAACAGGCACAGGAAGTCCTTAAACTGGTTGACAGGTTAGAACAGGATGAAGATGTGCAAAAGGTTTTTCATAACCTCGCTTAATAATCAGTTTACATCCGCCGGCGAACTGTCTTTGTCAAGTTTGATTTCCCGGCGGATTATGCCTTTGAATCTTTTTTCATTGATTCTCCATACAAATACGGCAATCAATGCTGCAGCAGTGACACCAAAAACCGGTAATATCCAGTAAGGTTTAGGAACCCTGATCTGGAGGATCCATAGAATCAGTATATAACTAATAAGGCTGATAATAAATCCACCGGCAAAAGTATACAAAAGGAAATATGCCCACTTGCCACCTTCTCTTTGTTCCTGCCAGGAACGAATAAATCTTTTCTCTCTCCGCGTTATCAATAGAAGTAGTTTAATATTCAATTTCAAATTGGCCTTTCATATAAAAAACGCAGTTGCCTGCAATGGTAACACGGCTGCCAAGATCCTCGCACCAAAGCTCCCCTCCCCTCGTGGAAAGCTGCTTTGCATGCAGAATAGTTTTGTTCAAACGTTCGGCCCAGAAAGGAATAAGCTGCGAGTGAGCTGAGCCGGTGACCGGGTCCTCATTTATACCAACTTCCGAAGCAAAAAATCTCGACACAAAATCACAGGATTGGCCGGGTGCGGTGATAATAACTTTTGCCCCAAGCTTTTTCATCATATTAAAATCAGGATTACAGAGCCGGACTGCATTTTCATCTTCCAGTTCAACGAGGAGATCGCGATATCTATATAGACCTCTGATAGAATTTATACCCAGAGCCTTCAATAATAGTGGTGGTACTTCGGCCATCACAGATGGTTTCCATGAGGGGAAATCCATTTTTATTTTATCACCTTGTTGTGTGATAATGAGCACTCCACTTTTCGAATTGAATCTTATAGTTTCACTTTTATGATCCAATTTTTTGAAGAGTATAAAAGCCGATGCGAGTGTAGCATGTCCACAAAGGTTGATCTCTACATCAGGAGTGAACCACCTGATATCATAATCTGCTTCTTCCTGGTTACCGGATGGCACAAAAAACACGGTCTCGCTTAGATTATTTTCCATGGCCAGCAGCTGCATGGTTTCATCAGGTATCCATGTTTTTAAAGGAACTACCGCCGCAGGATTGCCCCCAAACAACTTATTTGCAAATGCATCAACCTGGTATATATCGAATGTCATAGGTTCTGGTATATATCGAATGTCATATCGAACGTCATAGGTTATTGATTGTTGTCGTAAATCATTCCGCCATCATATGCCTGATGGTATCAATAATCTCCTCTGTATTCGGTTTGCTGAAATAATCACCATCACTGCCATAAGAAGGTCTGTGTTCTTTCGCCGTTATTGTGCGGGCTGCTACATCCAGCCATTTATATCCTCCCTGGGTTTCCATTACCTGGTTAAACATAAAACCACAGGCACCCCCCGAAACATCTTCATCAACAAAAATGATGCGGTTCGTTTTTTTAAGTGAAGCCAGTATCATGTGGTTTATATCGAAAGGAAGTAAAGTTTGAACGTCAACAATCTCACAATTGATGCCGAGCTTTTCCAATACAACTGCAGCTTCCTGGCAAAGCCTCAGCGTTGAGCCGTAGGAAACTACTGTTATATCATCTCCTGTCTTTAGTATCTCCGGGATTCCAAGCGCAACCTTGTATGTTGTTAAATTTGAAGGAAGTTTTTCTTTTAACCTGTATCCATTCAGACTCTCGACCATTATACCCGGATCATTTCCGTTCAACAATGTATTATACATACCGAGCGCCTGTACCATATTTCTTGGGACGCAGATATGCATACCCCTGAGCGCATTAATCATCATTCCCATTGGTGAGCCACTATGCCAGATTCCCTCAAGACGATGACCGCGGGTTCTGACAATAAGCGGGCAACTTTGCCTGCCCTTTGTTCGCCAGTGAAGACAAGCGGCATCATCTGTCAAAGGTTCCAGTCCATAAACCAGGTAGTCCAGATACTGGATCTCAGCAATTGGTCTCAGACCGCGCATGGCCATTCCTATACCCTGCCCCATAATGGTCAGCTCACGGATAGCAGTATCAAAAATGCGGTATTCACCGTATTTCACCTGCAGTCCGGCAAAACCCTGGTTAACGTCACCAATCTTTCCAACGTCTTCGCCGAATGCAACTACTTTTGGATTGGTGTCGAACAGTTCATCAAAATAACGGTTGAGAATTTCATAACCATTCAGCATCGGAGCATCGGGAGCATATTCAACTTTTGTTGGTATTACCTTTAACGGACTACGCGGTCCCTCATGGTACAGATGTGATCCATATGTGTCGTAGCCTTCTTTTTTGAGTGAATCGTAAAATAACTTCAGTTCCTCTACCTGCTCAGACTCACCAGCATTTAATAAGACATGATGTAGCGCTTTCAGGATTTCTTTTCTCGATGGTTCACGATTTGTTACCAGCTGTTTTCTAACAGTTGCAATATTGCCTTTGAAATCAGGGCTGTGAGCACTGAGGGCATCAATAAGTGCGATACTTTTTTTCACCAGCTCGCGGATGGGTGTTATGTATTTTTCCCAGGCATCGTGACGGCTCTTTTTTACAAATGCCTTTGCATTGCTTTCAATCTTTTCTATTTCTTCTTCACTTGCCAATGCATTTTCGAGCAGCCATTCGCGCATTTTTTTGTTTGCATCCCAGGTACGTTCCCATTCAAGACGGTCGGGGGTTTTATAACGTTCATGACTACCCGAAGTTGAATGTCCCTGGGGCTGTGTGACCTCCTCCACATGAAACAAGGCAGGCACATGTGTTTCGCGCATCTTTGCTATTGCTTCGTCAAATACTTCACACATACCGGCATAATCCCAGGCCTTCACTTTATAAATATCAAATCCATTAGAGTTGTCACGTTTCTGCATTCCTCTTAATGCTTCTGAAATGGATCCCTTGGTAGTTTGATATTTTCTTGGTACTGAAATGCCATAGCCATCATCCCAGACAAATACTGCAAGTGGTATCTGTAATACTCCTGCCGCATTGATGGTCTCCCAGAAATGCCCTTCCGAGGTGGAGGCATCTCCGATGGTACAAAAACAAACTTCGTTGCCATTGTCACTGAGTTCATTTTCATGCTGTAGTACCGGGGAGTGGCGAAACAATTTTGATGCGAAAGCAAAACCCAATGATCTTGGCATCTGTGCAGCAGTGGGTGCCATACCGGCTGCAATATTTTTGCGGTTAACCAGGTCGAGCCATTCGCCTTCGGGATTAACATTCGGGGTGGCGAAATGTGAATTCATTTGCCTGCCACCACTATGTGGTTCATGGTTTTGATCCGGGTCTGCATAAAGTTGTGAGAAGAACTGTTCAATACTGGCTTCTCCTAATGCAAATGAAAAGGTCTGATCGCGATAATAACCGGATAAAAAATCACCGGGTTTAAAAAACTTGGCGGCTGCTATCTGGGCGATTTCCTTTCCATCACCGAAAATGCCAAATTTGGCTTTCCCGGTCAATACTTCCTTACGGCCGAGGAGACTTGCTTCCCGGCTTTCACAGGCCATCTTGTAATCTTTAAGCACTTCCAGCCGGAACCGGTCGAAGGAAAGCTTTTCGCTGGCAAGCGATTGATTATTAGAAGTATTTTCCATCCGGCAAAAATAACGAACCTGCAAACAATATGACCGGGTGTTAAAAAATTGTCATTACTTGAAAAATTTATTGCAAATTCGAGCGTTTTAGCTGTAATTTTAAGTTACTAAATTAGCATGTAATCAGCTCACTTATAATTGAAAATCAAATACTTAGCATGAAAAAAATCTTAACACTTGCGCTGGGGATTATCTCGGTTTCTTTTGTTTCTGCTCAAACTGTGGCCGCAACTGCGCCAAAAGCAGCCAATACTGCTCCGGCTCCTGTTGAACTCCTGGGCCTGAAAGAGAATGGTTTTGACTTCGGAAAAATTCCGCAGGGCCGTCCTGTTACCCATGTTTTTGAATTTACAAACAATGGCAAAGAGCCGCTAAAGCTGGAAAATGTGCAGGCTTCCTGTGGTTGCACCACTCCTGAGTGGAGCAAGGATCCGGTAGAACCAGGTGCTTCTGCGAACATCAAGGTGGGATACAATGCTGCGGCTGATGGACCCTTTACAAAAACAGTGACTATATCTTATAACGGCAACCAGGTAAAGACCATTACAATTTCCGGTACTGTTTATAAAGCACCGGCAACCTCTGCACCTGTAAACGCGTCTATTTCTTTATTAAAACCAACAAACCAATAATATGAAAAGTATTTTGATGTCCCTGGCTGCGCTTGTTATCACTGCTACAAGCTTCGCACAAACCCAGGCAGCAGCCGGTGTAACCACCAAAAAGGCTGAGAATTATGTTAAGTTCAAAGAACTTGCCTACAACTTTGGAAAGATCAAGAAAGATGTACAGGTAAGTCACGAATTTGCCTTCACAAATGTTAGTGAAAAGCCCGTTGTAATTGAGTCTGCTGTAGGATCATGTGGTTGTACAACTCCCGTCTGGCCACAAGCTCCGATAGCAAAAGGTAAAACAGACAAACTTGTTGCCGGCTTTACTGCCCCTACCGTTGGTCCTTTCACAAAAACCATTACTGTGAAACTGGCCGGTGTTGAAGCGCCAATGAATCTCACCATTTCAGGCGAAGTATTGTCTCCGGAGGATTATGCCAAGTTTGAAAAGGAAAAAGGATCCAAAAAAGGAAAATAAGGACAACTTTTTAGTGTTTATAAATTGTAATTAGAAAGAGCCCTCGTAAGAGGGCTTTTTTCATAATGATCTGTTACCGATATTTTCAATTAACAATACCTTTGTTGCATGTTAAAAATCAGCCATCGCGGGCAGATCATGCCCGCCTCACCGATTCGCAAACTCGTACCTTTTGCAGAAGCTGCAAGAAAAAGGGGTACTACTGTATATCATCTTAATATCGGGCAGCCAGATATTGAGACGCCCCCTCAAATACTCGACGCTGTCCGGCACAGTGATTTCAAAGTACTGGAATATAGTCATAGTGCGGGTAATGAAAGTTATCGCAGGAAACTTGTAAAATATTATGCTGATAATAATATCACCATAGATCACAACCAGATTATCGTTACTACCGGTGGTTCGGAAGCAATATTATTTGGGTTTATGACTTGCCTGGACGCAGGAGATGAAGTAATCATACCTGAACCTTATTATGCAAACTATAACGGATTTGCCATTGAAGCTGATGTTAAGGTTGTGCCGGTCACCTCAAGTATTGAAACCGGCTTCTCACTACCACCTATAAGCGCTTTTGAAGCGATGATAACACCACGGACAAAAGCAGTTGTTCTCTGCAATCCAAATAATCCCACTGGATATTTGTACAGCAGGGAAGAAATGCAAGTGCTTAAAGAAATCATCCTAAAACACAATCTTTATCTTTTTGCGGATGAGGCTTACCGTGAGTTTTGTTACAGCGGCGAACATTTTAGTGCTATGCAACTAACGGGTGTCGAAGACAACGTAATCTTAATGGATACCATTTCCAAGCGCTACAGTGCTTGCGGGGGCCGGATCGGGGCCTTTATCACGAAAAATAAAGAAGTACTTGCTGCTGCCATGAAGTTTGCGCAGGCGAGGCTAAGTCCGCCTTCATTTGCCCAGATCCTTGGTGAAGCTGCCGTTGATTTACCAGCAGATTATTTTGAGGGAACTAAAGCTGAATATTTAAAACGCCGTGACATACTAGTAAAACGGCTGAATAATATTCCGGGAGTATTCTGCCCGAACCCGGGAGGAGCATTTTACGCAATGGCGAAACTGCCGGTCGAAGATGCTGAAGCTTTTTGTCAATGGTTGCTTGAATCCTTTTCGTATAATGGTCAAACTTTAATGATGGCTCCTGCTTCCGGCTTTTATAGCACTCCGGGATTAGGAAAAAATGAAGTAAGACTTGCATATGTGCTAAACTCCGAGTCACTGGAAAAAGCTATGGATTGCCTGGAACAGGGCTTGATATCTTATCCTACTAGTGATAATGAATTGAAAGACAGCATGATTATGGCTAAAACTGATTTCTAACCTCATTAAAAGGGCATTAAAAACATCATATAAAGAAAGATTATATTTGATAATATAAATTTCTTCGCTATATTTGCTAAGTGCAATTGAGGAAATAGGGTAACATGTAAATTTTCATAACATGTTTGTTGGATTAAATCTCTGATTATCATCTCTTTTCATATGGCAAGCAATCGTTGAGCCGTCCTGTTTCCACAGGAGGGCTTTTTTTTGTGTTATTGGGCCTAAAACGCAGCAGAATGCTTTGTGCCCATGAGAAATTTATCAAATGCAGGCATTTGATTGATAATAGAATTATTCTATTCATATTTATTTTAATTATATTTTAATTGACTGGTAGCAGATGAGAAAATGGCACAGCCCAATGCCTGGCATATTAAATCGCAGGCATTGAATAATATAAATAGCCATTGCTGCATGCCTTTATAAGCTTGCAGATACCTTGATAATTTCCCTTGATAAATGATTAATTTAGAGACCCATTCTGTTTTGTTTTTGTTTCATTAGGCAGACACATGAGGTAAAGCGTATCATTACTTCTTTTCTTTTGACATAATTGTAGTGAACACCATCTAATTCAATTTCTCCATCTGTTCTTTCATAATCACCTGAAGTTGTATAATAAGGAAAATGCAAAGCTGTTTATAATTCAATTAGGTCTTCGTCCAGATAGTACTTATTATCCACTCTTTCGACAAGCTGTTCATCGCTGAGATCCATAAAGTATTTAAAAATGAGAGGATACGCGGTTGTCGCGAATAGATATGCAGCAAGAGTGATTATGGCCAGCTTGCGTTTCAGTATCAAAAGAATGCATCGGGATTTGTAACTTTCAAGAAGTGAACCATTCAGGTTATTTGGAATATAACTGCTCAAGGATAACATTATGAGTAAGATTGCCTATTTATTTGCCATAGTTTTTTTGTCTCTCGTCTTTGTCGCCGACCTGATACAATATGGATTCTGGTCGCAAATGGGACCTGAGGTGATAACTATGCAATCCTATCTTTTCTGGGTAACACTAATAAGCGTAACATGGCTAATTGCTTTTTCATTTGTGTTACGCTATTTTTTTCTAAAAGGCTGGAAATTAGTATTTCTTTCTGCATTTGTGGGATGGGCACTCATTATTGTTCTCTCCACCTTTCAATACATCAGGATAGTTGAAGTACAGATGCAACCCAAGGCGCATGATAACGCGGTGCTTATCTGCTATCGGCTTTGTATCACAATCGTAGGTGTAGGCATCATGATCGCTTCTAAGAAGCACGAAACAGCTTTGAAATGGTCGGGATTTTTAATGGCCTTGACGAGCTTATTATTGTTGCTATTATTCATATCGGCCATGATGGGACGGTCGACGCCAATTGAAAATCATATCACATCGACTATACATCTTTTGTCAACGATAGTCGGGCTGTTGCTAATCTGGATCTTTATCACAGAAATGCGTAAACAATCCTTTCCTACTCAAATCTCCGGTTTACAAAAGAATACCTTGCTTGTAACCGGTACAATAGCTATAGTGTTGATAGCTTCAGTCATCGGAGCAGCATCCGAGGTAGCAAAGGAAATTGGTTGGTCTAAGAAGTGGAAAACACAGGGTCCGGCACTGGCACGAAGCCGCTCCGTCCTGTTCGAAGAACGGACTTTTGTTGGCCCTGCAGGAGATACCCTTCGTTACTTCCTGATGAAACCATTGAATTATGACTCCGCTTATCGTTATCCCATAGTCACCTGTCTCCATGGAGGTGCCATTGCAAAAGGTGAAAACATCGAAATCCCTGAACCTGCACCTTTTCTAATGGACAGCCTGAACAGGAAAAAATTCCCGGCATTTATATTTATACCCCAGGTTGCAGCCGGACACAGTTGGGGCTGGTTACCTGGTGTTCCTGGAATGGATTCCCTGGTTTTCGGTGCTCTCGCAGCATTGCAACTCGAGTTTAGCCTGGATATTGACAGATATTATATTGCCGGTGGATCGGGAGGAGGATATGGAACCTGGGATTATCTTTCCAGACGCCCGCATTTGTTTGCGGCGGCCATATCTATGTGCGGGAGTGGGAACCCGGCTACTTCTGCCAGTATAGCACATATACCAGTCTGGGCTTTTCATGGCGAAGTGGACAGAAATGTTTCCGTTTCAGGTTCCCGCAATATGATTGCAGCTATGCGGGCCGCCGGCGGCACGCCGAAATATAATGAATTCAGGGGCGTTGGGCATGATGTATGGCCCGAGGTTCAACGTACGCCCGGAGTTTTTGAGTGGCTATTTGCACAAAAAAGGAAAGACTGATAGCATAAAACAATTATTAATAACAGACAGACAATGTTGAGAAACCGGCATGCCGTTATTTAGTTGGCTCAATACAATGTCGCTAAAATATAAATCGGGCAGATCAAAATATTTAAAGATGATAAAGGAGAAAGAAAAAAAGCACTTAAACAATGACTATCATGCTAAAATTAATTCTTTATAAATCGCATTTTGTTTATGTGAAGCTTAACTGTGGTAGTGTTAAACTAAATTTAAAGTGCCCTGCATATTAAGCTCATCCTGAACATTTCTAATAACTTCCTCTGACAAACCTTATTTCCAGACCAAAGCTGCTATGGTGAAGAAAACGCTACTTGCTTCCTCAATCCTTCTCTTTACAATCTCTACTTACTTGTCGGCACAACCACTGGCAGATTCTATCAAAAAAAAACTTGAATCGTTCCTTGCACCCTGGAACATGGAAAACAGCCCGGGAAGTTCTGTGGGCATAATAAAGAATGACTCTCTCATCTTTGTTCAAAGTGTTGGAATGGCTAATCTCGAATACAACGCCCGTAATACTCCGACGACAAATTTTAACATCGGATCTATGGCAAAGCAATTTACTGCGTTTGGAATATTCTTGTTGGAAAAAGAAAAGAAGCTCTTTCTACATGAAGATGTTAGAAAGTATTTGCCCTGGCTACCCAAATTTGAATATAAAATCACTTTGAGTGACCTTATTTATCATACCAGCGGGCTTCGTGACTATCTCATTTTATTACAAATTTCCGGGACGAGATTGGAAGACATCGTCACACAAGAACATGTTTTAAAGCTAATAAGTAAACAACAACGGTTAAACTCGATTCCGGGGGAAAAATATGCATATTCTAATAGCAATTACGTGCTGCTTGCCGAAGTCATTCAGAAGGTTAGCGGCCAAAAATTTCGGTTGTTTATGGATTCAGCAATATTCCGCCCATTAGGAATGACAAACAGTTATTTCGAAGACAATTATTCCTCAGTTCACCAGCAAAGATCTTATTCCTATGAAAGAATTGACAGCACGCATTTCCGAAATATTCCACTTAATTATTCTGTAGTCGGGGCCGGTGGAATGTACTCAAACGTAACGGATTTAGCAAAGTGGACCACCAACTTCGGCACCAACCGGGTATGGGATAAAAAAACGCTTCAAAAACTTACAACAACAGTTAGCCTAAAGAATGGTAGAACTTTGATTAGTGCGGCAGGACTTGTAGTTCAACCATATATGGGCTGGAGGCAATACTATTTCTCCGGAATGGATGGGGGGTATCGATCCTTCCAAAACTATTTTCCTGATCTCAGGACGGGTGTAATTATCCTGAGCAATTTAACCGACAACCTCTATAACAACAACTTTCCATATGGAAGTACTAATATTTTGATCCCGAAAGACACCACGCATTGGGAACTTATGCCACGAACCTGGGCAGACAGCGCTTCTGCCAAAATCAATAATCCCAGGGAATATATGCGGTTCGTTGGCGACTTTATTTCCGATGAAGGAGGATATCCTTTATCCTTCAAGCTTATTGAAGATAAGATGAACGTAATCGTCAACGGGCAAACAAATTTAATGGGTCGCATTCAGGGAGACACTTTTATGACGATAAACTCTTACCAATACCGATATGTATTCAACAAATCAAAAACAGATACCACTATTACAATTTTGGCACAGGATGACAGTTACACGCTCAGAAAGTTGGCTAAAAATCCAAAATCATTAAATGAATTACAAGAATCCTTTGTTGGAAAATATTACTGTGAAGAACTTGACTGCATATACTCAATTAGTTTAAAAGATGGGAAACTGCTTTTGCAAAACAACAAATATGATGATGTGAATCTTAACATAATCGGAGTAGATCACCTGGGAACCAATAACTGGTGGATGAATCACTTGTCCTTTTTCAGAAAAGATGGAAGTGTTACCGGGTTTGAAGTAAATACAGGCAGAGTTATGCACCTGAACTTCAAAAAAATAACCTCGAATGCCAAACAAATTTTTCGGGACTAAGATGAAATTCCAAAACCGAAGCCGAAGCTCCATAAAAAAAAGCGAAATATAGTCTGGACCTATATTTCGCTTATGTAGCGAGGAGCGGGCACGATCCGCCGACCTCCGGGTTATGAAACAGTTGCCTCACTTCCTACCATTTTCAAATTCAAGCTGGACGCGACTTTTACTTTTTGGTTATTTTGTTTTTAGGTTGTTTTGACCCAGGTGTTAACGGCTGTGTTAACGGTAAAAGGAATAGTTTTTTAATTTAACACATCTTCTTATCGTCTGATGCCACTTTCAACTTCTTTCATTCTAATTTCTTCATACAAGTCGGAAACCGTGTTGTTCAGCTGCTGTAAAACTTGGCGTTTCTTATCACGGTTGCCGTCACTGGCTTTCTCCGCTTCCCACTGTAGGAGAGTTTTAGTCTGGGCCAATAGATTCCGTTGAGTGTCTATCATTGTACTTATATAATCAGTAATAGTTTTTTCCAAAAAAATATTGTGAGCCTTTAGGTTCAAATTATTATCTTTTAATGATTCGATATACTCAATTCTATAAGAAAAATAGGCGTCATCCCTATCTTTTTCACCAGTATTCGTTCTAGATACTTTCGATTTCTTCTTTTTTATTTCTCCATTTGGCCGATAGTCAACAATCTCAGGTGTCAGTTCCTTCTTTTCAATTTCTTCCGGAGTTAGATAAAAGTAATCCCCTACAAACCTTAGAAAGAAGTATGAGGGGCGAGCTTTGCCACCTTCATAACTGGCAATCATCGCTTTACTTACACTGAACATTTCGCCAAATCCCTCCTGGGAATCTCCAGTAAGCTTACGTAGCAATTTAAGATTCTTAGCAAGTTGAGTCATTTCAAAAAAAAATTTATCAATTTATTTCAAATTATATCGTTTTCTATCTTTTTCTAACTATATTTGAATTCACTATTGAACACAAAATAAGAAATTGCTATGAACCTCAGTAAAAAAGCCTTAGATGCCATCTCTGACGGCAAAACTGGAATTAAACTAAAACTCGCCCTGGCGCTTAAATGCTCAGAGGGTTCAATCAATAGGTATATCAGGGAAAATGATGATGAGCTAACAAAAGCTGCTGCGATTGAAGTGATTCAAAAAGAAATGGGATTTCAGTACGAAGAGATCATTAAGCGAGAGGATGTCGCTGCATAAGACATGGACAATTAGGAAGACAATTTTCTAATCGACCCCAAAGTACAACACGAAGTTTATAAACGCAATACCCCGTTTGTGTTATTTCTTTCAAATTCTTTCAAATTATGTCGAATCAGGCAATAATAAATAGACTACTCACGATTGAGGCGCAGGCAGACCAACTGCGTGAAGACTGTCGCAAAGCAAGACGATTATTTGAGGGAGGGGTTTCTACCTCTCCCAAAAAAGTCAAGGGACTAACAGATGCACAAATTGCCAAGGTGATTGCAAACCGAAAAAAGTCATTAATCAAGAATTCATAAACCTTCATTTACCACCTCAAAAACAGTTTATTATGTCACCATTAACGATTGAAAAAAACGGAACGCTTAAAAACACTGTCGAGTCAACAAAGGATATCATCGCTGAATACATCGCCGTAAAACATGGAGGTAAGCATATGTATGAATCCATAGCCGATGTAGTTTATAATCTAATGCTGCCCCGGGGAGATGAAAAGGAGATGGGAAACGGCCTCTATCAAATGAGTTGCCTTATAAAGAAGCTGATAATTGCATCCCCGCAATTAGAAGGAGAATCAAAATTAGATCCGGTTGAAATGGAGTGCCTTGTAGATCTTCAAAAGTTCTTCAATGAGTTTGATGCACACCGTGCCCCCGCCTGGGTTGAACTTGAGTATTTCGAAATCGACCAATACCCTGACGGATTTTCTGAAACCAATCATGAGTACTTTAAAAAAGCGCTGGCTGTTGCGGAGTTTGAAAAAAGTATAGAGAAAAAAGCCGCATAACCTTATTCTTAAATCAATAAACATTTTTACCATGTCTCCATTAACAGTTACAAAAACAGGTACAATTAAGGATGAAGCTGCCGAATCTTTAGGCCCCGTAAGTGAATATATTAACGTCGTGTACCCAAGCACTCCTACCTGGCCGGAAAATCAATTTTTCGAAACTGTGCATAATTTATTCGCTCCCTCAGGAGACGAAGCAGTCGACGTAGACGAGACGGTGTTCGGAGTGAAAGAGATGATTCTTGATCTGATTAAAATTTCGGATGCTGATAACGTAAAGTATGCGTTGCGCCATGAAGGAATGCTACTGTTGCTCCGCCTTTTAGAATTTATAGAAGAGTTTGAGGATGACAAACCCGCGCGTTTAAAACTCGAACAGCTCATTTATGAAAAATACCGCGGCTGTCGTAGTGCGAAAGAACTAAAAACTGCACGCGCCAGGTATGAGAGGATGATCAAAGTCCAACAGTTTAGCGATTCCCTCTCTAAAAGCAAAGCTGCATAATTACTCGAAACCTTTTTATTAACTACTCAATATTACAACCATGTCTCAATTACAAAACGAAGCATTAATTGCCGCCAAGAGGGTTTTGGCAGCAACCATTACAACAGACCGCAGCAATACTTTTCCTTCAAGTGTGTTGCGTCTGGTGGATTACGATTTAGCGGGAGCTTGGGGATATCAGTTTGCCGTCGAACAATTTATTAAAGCAATAGCCAACCCGGAGATATCTGCTCTCCTTAAACAGGAAATGTGCGGTTCCCATTACAGCGACTTCGTTGACGCGGTCCTTAATCTCAGCGTATTTCTTGAAGACATAAAGTCGCCTGAGTTAAACATCCAAATAATGGTAGCTCTGCTCGAAAACGGTTCTTGTGATAAAAGCGATGAAGACCTTCAAACTCTTGTCGATGATCTCACCGAACAGGCAGAGATCGCAGAATCGGCAAAACAAATAAAGTCTCGCAGAAACCAATTAACGAAAGCCGCCTAACGCAAATTTATGGGTAAAGTTCAATTTGAAATCAACGGAACGCGCATGACCATTGGAGATATCGAAATACCGCCTGAGTTTTTCGTGTTGTGCTTCAGCCATAGCCAGCAGGCTTTTCATCGCGAATCGTTGGTTGATCATATTAAGACCAACTTGTCTGGATTCAGGGATAAAAAACCTATGGATTATTTGATTCTAGGAATATTTCCCGATGACGCTTCCTGTATGGCATGGTACGGTATGATGTGCAAAATTCTTGATCGCCCAGACATAAGTAACCTTACATATGACGATCTAATTCCGCCTGACTTTTAGATGCCCCTACCCCGCCACTCCGTACCCTTCCAAATTAATCCACCTCTTACACACTCAAAACGGAGTTATATAATGGCTCGAAAAGCGGAACCAGGTATCGATTTTTACAGGCTGGACTGTGCGCATATCAGAAACAAGAAGATCCGATTATTATTCAATGATCACGGAGCTGATGGTTATTGGATTTGGCAATGCATCCTTTCGTCCGCATATGAAGGAAAGGGGTATTATTTTGACTTAAATGACGAAGACTCTCTGGAATTGTTTGCTGCCGATGTATGTAAAAAGGAGTTGACCTTGGTAATGGAAGTAATAAAGTGTTGTGTCAAACGAGGACTTTTTGACAGTAAAGTTTTTGGCAAATCTAACATCCTGACCAGTGAAATGATGCAGGACAATTATCTCTTCGCGACTTCGGAACGCAGGAAAAAAGGCACAATTATAGATTTTTTCGAAGATTATATTTCTACTAAAATTCAAGAAAATGAGCGTAACGTAAAAATTGTTCCCGGGAAGAATACTCATACAGACCTAATTCCTCCCGGGAACAATCCGCATAGTATAGTAGAGTATAGTATAGTAAAGGATAGTATAGTAGATAGTGTTTCTAAAGAAACACTCGGGGACCAGTCCCCGGAGATCAAAAAGGAACTGCTGGAAAAATATAATTCAATACCCAAAGACAAAAAGGCAATCCACGATTTTATAAAAAACAATAACCCATCTTTCCCCGACCCATATATGGCCCTCTGGAATTTATTTGCCGGGCAACACAATCTTCCATTGGTCAAGGAAGTAACGGAACTCAGAAAAAAGAAACTATCCACTCGTTTGAAGGAATCTTCTTTTGATTTCATTCAGATCATGCGAAAAGCAAATCAGGCGAATGATTTCATGCTCACTGGGAACTGGTTCACATTCGATTGGATATTTCACAGCCAGGTCAACTACATGAAAATTATCGAAGGAAATTTTGATAAAAAAGATATAGATCCTAAAGTGAAACCTATTACGGCTGCGGATGAGATAAGGGCTGCTCGTGAGAGGTCAAATATTTCAAGCTAACCAACATGGATATTAAAAATCTAAATAACAAGGAGCGAAAAAATCGACGCCAGTCTTCTATTGATCTATCAACTATGGTTTACGGAAAAGTTCCTCCTCAAGCTAAAGAGTTGGAGGAAGCCATCCTTGGCGCCATCCTTCAGGAGAAACAGGCTTTTGAAAAAGCTCTTAGGATCCTGCAGCCAGAATGTTTTTATGTCGATGCCCACCAGCGGATATTCAAATCCATGATACGCCTGGAAAGCAAAAATGCGCCGATAGATATCTTAACTGTAGTAGAAGAGTTAAAAAGTAAGGAAGAGCTTGAGATAGTGGGTGGACCGTATTATGTGACAAAATTAACCAACTCAGTGGTGTCGTCGGCAAACCTGGAGTATCATGCGAAAATAATTTATCAGAAATTCGTTCAAAGAGAAATAATACGAGTTTCAGGTGAGGCTATATCCGAAGCTTACGAAGACAGTGCGGATGCATTTGAAACCCTTGAAGCAGCTCAACAACAATTAAGCAGTCTTACTATTTCAAAAAAGACAAAACCTTACACAACATTCCAGACAGAGGTTGATAAAGCCGTCAAGCAAGTTTACGAAGTCAGGCAGAGCGGTAACGAACTAACAGGTGTTCCTTCAGGAATCCGGAAATTAGATTTGATAACCCAAGGATGGCAGAACTCCGACTTTATAGTCTTCGCCGCACGGCCGGCAATTGGCAAAAGTGCAGTGGCAGCAAACTTCGCAATGAATGCGGCATCTCATCCTGATAAGCCTACTCCGGTGGGGGTCTTCACGCTTGAAATGTCATCAGTGCAATGGGCTTTAAGAATGATATCTGCAGAATCTGAAATAGACATGTATCATCTGAAGCGCGGCCGTGTTACCGATAATGATATGAACCGATTATCTGAAATCGCCTACACGAAGCACAGATCCACGCCGATTTTCTTCGATGACACTCCCAGCCAAGACTTGTATCAACTGAAAGCCAAGTGCCGGTTAATGGTCGCTAATGAAGGGGTAGGATTAATCATCATTGATTACCTCCAGCTCATGACTTCACAGCGCAGTTTCGGAGAGAACCGGGAGCAAGAAGTTTCCCGGATAAGTCGTGAATTGAAACAGCTGGCCAAAGAACTCAATATCCCTGTAATTGCACTCAGCCAACTGAGTCGAAAAGGCGATAGTCCGAACCCTGGCCTTTCTGATATCCGGGAAAGCGGAGCAATCGAACAAGACGCCGATGCTGTTTTCTTTTTGATTGAGGTTACGGAAGATGATATCCGCAATGATGCATCTCTTATGGATAGTATCCTGGTAAAAGTTGCCAAACACCGCAACGGAATCAAAGAACAGATCCCGATAAAATTTGTGAAGTCCATTCAGAAATTAATGAGCGAGTCAGACTATGATGTTTATAAAGCTGGCAAAAGCACTGGCGGATGGAAGAAAATGCCTTCTATCGATATCGACCCAAATAAGTTTAACGAGTCAAATTCTAAAGAGATGCCATTTTAAATTCCCTAAATATGATAAATAATACTCTAGCTCAAAACGTAATTAAAAAATGTAGTCTGGTTGGATATATAAATTCGTACACAACCTTATTCGATAAAGGAAACCAGATGCGAGGATCGTGTCCTCTATGCAAATCGAAAACAAAATCATTTGTTGTATCCGAAGAAAAAGAGCTTTGGTTTTGTACTGATTGTGGAGCGGTCGGTAATATCATTGGCTTTGTGATGAAAGTCCATGAATTAACTTATTCCCAGGCGGTTGAAAGATTAGCTGCGGAATACCACATAGCTGCAGAATCATTTTTGGCCGAGGGTATTTCAGACGAAGATCTCCTGAAGAGTATAGAAAATCAAATCTCATCATGCAAAACGCGTCTTCAGGAGTGTACATATCAATACGAAATTGACAACCTGTTGGATAGATACAGCTGGCTGCTCGAAGAAAAGAAGCATTTTATAATTTATGTGGATGCGAAAGATAAAATACAATCTGTTCCCAGTCCATTAACGACAGACAGTAATCATAAATAAGATAAAAAATAGAAACAAAGACGAATTATGAAATAATGCAATAATTTCTGTATTTGCTTAAAAAGTAAATGCGTAAAACTATTAAGAGGTCAAAAAAAGCACAATTACACCCCAGCCCTTCACTAGTTGATAAAGGCAGTAACGAAGACAAGATGAAAGATGAAGACGCCTCTGATCTTGAGTGGTTTTTTCTGGAACTGTTGGCCGAGCAGATGGAAGCGAAGTTTCCGGAACTCAGGGGATTGTAAGATGCGGTACTCAAAAACCGAGATAAATCGCTTATTAAACGTTAATGCAGAAATATAAAGAACCAATAAACTCAATTACTATGAATGACAAAAGAAAATTTGGCGCTGAACAACAAAGCTTTAAGGGAATTACAGTAAAACAACTTGTGAGTGGGGATATTCTCATTCGTTTACACCGGGAAGAATTAATACATTCGTTAGATAGCGCTGACACAGAAGACAATGGTACAATTTTACTCGGGGCAATAAAGAGGACGTTGAAATCTGATAAAGGACATACTCATGCTATTCCGGTCGCTTTACCAAAAAGATCGAAGGAGCCGATGGCCGATTGACCGTCCAAAATGAAGAATAATGCAGAAGATTAAAATTTCATCGCTGCCAGTTATAGAATCACCCGAACAGCTTTTTAGTGTGGACAAGGTCATATTCTTAGACCTCATAGACACAACTACGACGATGGAAAAAGATGAGGTGTTCTCTGCTGCGGCCAAAGCCAGTCCGGAAACGTTCAACTATAAGGATCGCTGGCACCAGTTAGTTATCCTGCAGGGCGGTCCAGAGAACGTTTTTAAAAACACAAAAGCATTACAGATAACTTATGCGAACAGTGTAAAGGCTATATATGGTTGGGGAGGCGATCTCAATGACCTTGTAGCTTCTGGGCAAGCTTTTGACTTTAGCGAGTGGTGTAGCATGTGGAAGGCGGGTGTCGTTGAAATTGAACCAGAGATGCCGTGGGTATGTAAATTATTTAATCTCTAAAACAAAACAAATGAACACCGCAGCAATTGCCGATTTAACTGAAGCTCTCCAAGTGATGGAAACTTATAATCTGAGCTGCTTAATTTGGAATTTTAAAGACTGTCAACTGAAAGAGGTTGGGCATTATGAAGCAAGAGGCGGCGAAGAGATAGTATTATTGTGCCATAGAGAAAATTCATATCTACCCTACCGGTTGGTTTTTAGTCCAATCGGGGAAACCGAAGCAGATGACTATATAATCACTCTGGTATTTCATGAGGATTATAGAATTCATATTATCCGAGATCCCCGTTATAAAATTGAAAGGCATATGGACACTTAAGACTGGTGATCTGTGATCTGTGATCTGTGATTTGTATTAATTGTTAAACTAAACATCAAACTAATGACCGGCAAGACAAGAAACATCACAGAATTTGTAACTGACCAAGATTATTATCAGTATATTTTCGAGGTTACCGGAGAAAAATGGGATTTCGCCGAAGCGTCTAATCGGAGATATTTTGGCGTAGTAGAAGAAGGTGATTATTATCAGCTTATGCCAGAGTGGAGAAGCGGGCCAGGTAATTTCTTTGATTGGTATTGCGAGAATAGACCAGAAGATCAATTTTTTGTATTGAAATCTGATGCTGTATTAAGATTTGTTCAGTACTGGGTGAAATGGACAGCACTTAAAAAAGATGTCAAATGACAACTGAAACAATTTTATCGGTTTTGGTTGACCTTAATAACCTTAAGAAAAGTCACTTTAAATCTACCCGTGTCTCAGCAGATGTCGAATACGGAATATTTTCCTCAATACATAGAATGAAGTCGCAACCGGGTGGATCTCGCACATACCCCTTCTACTTAATTAAAAATAATGGGGGTACTTACGTAGCCGCCATTTACGAAATGATGGAAGATCTGCATTGGGCGGTACTACCTGAACATAGGAGACAAGGATGCCTAATCAAGCCGCTACAGGAATCAATTATTCCACATTTATTACAGGATAGAGAAATAATGACCATTTCTATAAATCCAGAGATAGGAATTGAAGAGGCTGCAGCGTCAGAGAAGATTGCTACTAAAATCGGATTCAAAAAGTTTAAAGAAGAAGGCGGTGAGACATTCTACCGAATTCTCAAGACAGATATCACAGCAGATTAACCGGAATCCATTAGATAAATATATAAAAGGCGGTAATAAGTCGCCTCATATAATTGTTGCGATTACTTGCCAACCCAAAAATGAAAGTTTAAGAAATTAATAAGATTTTTCAACGAAATTGTCTTAATCCATAACTCTCACTTCCCTGGACTTCTCTCCTGCTTTGTAAAGGGGTTGAATATACCTGAGAAAGTCATCATTAAATTCATTATTCTGTTGCATAACGATAGTTGACCCATGTAGCTCATATCCCTGCTCTAAATATGAAATTACTTCATTCATAAAATCTAAGTCATTTCCTTTACTTACGAGAACAAAATCTGGTTTAGGCATAGTTTAAAGTTTAGCTACCGAATATACGTGACTTTTTCCCTGCCTCCAACTTAGCCTTCTGATGTAAATATTTGGGCTCTCCTCCATTTGAAGCTATATTTTGCAGAGAAAAATCATAACTTATGGATGCGGAAACAAAGGCATATTTCGAGAGGATAAATAAAAAACTGAGTCTTCTCATTGACCAGAAAAATACTCAGACATGGGTGTCAGTATCTTGGGTTGTTGATCTTACAGGCTGGGACAATCAACGCATGAGAATGGCTCGCGAGCAAGGGATTGTAAAATTTAAAAAGGCAGACACAGGCGGGTATTTGTATTTAATTGAATCAATACCTAAACTCTTTCTAAAAAATTACTATGACAACGGATCAAAGGTTGGAGAGAATAGAGAGGCTTCTAAGGGATCTCATTAAAGTTTCATCTAAAAAAACATGGGTTAACTCTTCCTGGGTCATGCATGTAACCGGATTTACTAAAGAACAGATGAGATCTGCGAGAATGCAAGGTATTATAGAGTTCAAGCACTCGAAGACGCAGACTTATCAATACCTATTAGAATCCATTCCAGAAGTTTTTTTAATCAAGAAAACTTGGCCAAATGAACCCGCTTAAGACCGCATCCGTTATTGACAAGAAGGTAGAAACACTTGCACTAGAGAAGCCTAAAAAGTTTAGATTTCTGGATCCATCGCGACCAATTGTACCACCAAAGAAGCTGACAAAGAAGGAAAAGGCTGCTGCAGAACAACAAGAGATAAAAGAATGGTCGGAAATACTTCGTGCGAAATGGGAACGACGAGATGCCATAAACGCAAAAAAATGGATAGAAAAAATAAAAAATGATGCTGCTATCACAATAAAGGAGGCAGAAGCGGTTTTGCCACAACCTCTTCGTGAAGAAATAAAGGCCGAATTCGAGAAAATAAACGAGAAGCTGGATCAACTGCTGAATAGGCAAAAAGGAAAGATCTTTTATAAGGCCAGTTTTAAGGAAACATGGGTAAGCGCTCAATTTATAATAGATCTTACGGGATGGAATGGTCAACGATTAAGTCAAGCAAGGAAGCAACGAATAATAACGTATCGAGCACATAACGATCAGAGAGGTTACGAGTATCTGGTAGAAAGCTTAAGTGAAAAGTTCATTCTGAAAGTGATCGCCAAGCCAGATGCGCCTCCTAAAAGTTGAATCACCCGAATCTAATCTTGTTTGCCTACATGGATTCGAACCATGACTATTAGAACCAAAATCTAATGTGCTACCGTTACACCATAGGCAAATGTTGAGGCCGGTACCGGATTCGAACCGGTGTATCCCGTTTTGCAGACGGGTCCCTAACCGCTCGGGCAACCGGCCATGTGGTAATTGCTGGTTACGATCCAGCCCCTACAGATTTTCAGTCTGCCGCTTCCACCAGGTTAGGTTAATTACCAAAAACAAAAAACCCGCTCAGAATTAACTAAGCGGGTAAGTATCGAGTTTGATCAATAGCTTATCTGCTCAGTCGATGACCGATAAAACAGAACTGCTGTTGATTAATTAAATTCATAAGGCAAAAGTAATTTTATTTTTCAAACGAGCAAATGATTTTGTCGGAGGAGTCGATAAAATTTTATGTTTGCGCCAATGGAAAACTCTATTCAAATATATTTTACCCATGATAACACCAGGTATTTCGGAGTATTTACACCTGTAATGGGCGCGGGGGATACGGGCGTATATCATTTCCTGATCAACAACTTTTACCAAGGCCGGCTGAGAAAGAATGATAAATGGGTTTTTGATGGTAAGTTCCACGACAGGGCTGAAGATTTTGGAAACTTCCTCACTTTCTTAATGTCGTGAAAAAGCGGTAGAAATTACCTTTTTCACCATCACCCGTATTTACCATTCCCGTATTTTCATTTAATGCAAACAACCTATACAGATCCCAAGGGTATACGCCACAACCTGGAAGTCTATAAATCTTTCGAAAGAGGACATGTGATATACATAGTCTGGCGCGACGGAAAGTATTTGATGGATCTAGTAGTTGATTTAACCGGTAAATGGATCGATCGATGTGAAGGTGAGTCCAAAGACGCGGAAGAGATAGGATCTCTTGTAAGTAGTCTGAAGTTTGATTAGACTACAAGAGATTGTTTGGCAATTGTTTGGCAAATAAATTTGAACAACCATAAAATATTGATTGCCACTAATGCTAAGTGTTCCTTATTCGGGTCCTACAGGATTTTTGAACTTTTCGTTTGGAAAATTGAGGAATTATACTTTAGATTAGTAGATGAATCTTCAGTAATAAAGCAGAGTAATTTTCATGCTTGAACGATTACCTCAATCGCCATGTTAAAAATGAATTCATACGAAATGTTTGACCATATCAGCCAACGCCTTGAAAGAATAGAAAGGCTCCTGAGAAACAGCCGACCACCAGCTAAAAGAAAGACCTGGATTAAAGTTAGCCAGGTCCGACAAATCACTCCCTGGAAAACAAAAGATCAATTAAGGACAGCACGAGAGACCGGCCTTATTGAATGCAAGCGCGATAAAAATGGATTTTCTATTTACTCGAATCTATACCTGAGATTTTCTTATTAGAAAAAAAGTAAGCTGTGTGGACCTAAAGAAGTCTCCTCATAATCATTGCAATCAAACCTGAAAAAGTCGAAAAGGCAATAAATTTTGACTTTCAATACTTAAAAGTTAATTTGTTGTATTGCGCTGTGGTATCATTTCTTTCGTTAACTTTTTCAATTAAAACTATGCATGATCAACCCGAAGGCCTTACATATTGGTTTGCCGGCCTACCTGAAGCGAACAAAAGCAAGGGGTATGAAATTGAAATTTTCGGATATGATGTGGATAAATGGAATCGAATCTTTGCGGCTAAGCAACGAGAAGATGAAATGACCCGACGACTTCTAAGAAAACTGGCAGCCGAGGCAATCATTATGATAAGTTTAAACAGCTAATATGATATCGCAAGAAATAATCAAAAAATTGCAGGCATTTGAAGAATCTGCGAACGTCGCAGCCGAACATTATGATCGAGGTATTAGAGTGTATAGATTTGGATCCGGACCAGAGGAAGAATGGTTTTTCAGTAATGGAAGTGCCGAAGGTGATTTACTGCCTGAAGACCGTCTTTTCTTCTTTACTCGATCAATTGAAGGTTTTAAAGCCACCATTCTAAGTTTAAAATCAATTTGGGCGCTTTCGAGAGCGGAACTGATTGATAATTTGCAGCAAAATTTGAATTTGAAAACCCCATGACAAATAAAGCTTACGCTGTACCATACCACCCGATCCCAGGTTAAATTGCTCCTATAGAAACAAAAAGTATATTTAGTAAAATTAAGTACATGGACTTGTTAGAGTTTAAGGAAGCTTTTTTGGCAAAAAGCGAAAAGATGAAGGCCGAAGCGCGCAAACAACAAGAAGATATTGCTGCTGGGCTAAGAAAAAAAGCTTTACTAAAAGAGGGGCCAGCCGATGGTAAAAGGCTTGTTATTCCATTTGACATGGATCTGATATCAATTCCAGAAGGGGAATATAAAGCAACCGGAGAAATTTTTAACGACTTCTCAATATTCACTTATAATGTGACAAGCTAAGAAACCTGCTGAGGCCGGGAGGTGAGGTTGTGATTTCAGTACTATTTAAATTTTAAAACATGTCAAGTTTAGAAGTAATATTAGGATTGTGCGTTCTCGCTGTCATTGCCTTTTTATCCCGGTCTACCGGCACGCGGGACTCGCTAGAGAAAGATCGAAAAGAAAGAGAAGCGACAGAGCTTTATGAAATGGAGCGTAGAAGAGAATCAGGGTTAGATTAAAATATAATCAATGACAAACAAAACATACGCAGTAAAGGATAAAGGCGTCTTCCGTATCGCGGTTGACTGTGGACCAGAACACGGATGGCAGGCTCTCCACATCCCTTTCGATCACTTCTACCACGATAAAAGACTATTCGCCTTCCTCGAACCAATCACCAACCCACCCGAAGACTTACAGGAATGGCAGGAGATACATCTTAAGAAAGATAGATCCCTGGCACTTGAAGGGCAGGCAGATTTATTCTTTAGCAATTTCGAGGTGAAAGGGAAGAGAGGGATTGTAACGACTGTAAATAAGTAAGAGATGAATAAGGCGCGTCGGCATGAGTTGAAAATACTGAAATACAAAAAGCGATTAAAGTTAATTAAGGCTCCGAAAGAATGCGTTAAGAATCCGAAAGCAACCGTTAACGGAGTTCCTCACAATTATACCGCATACAGAAGCCATGGAGCGCCCTGCTCTTGTTCAGTATGTAGCCATCAAAAATATGAACGTGCAAAAGTTAATCGTTCTAAAGACGGGAAGAGTGAGATAAAACGATATCTCGGCATGAAAGCCATGTAGATTTAAAAAATAAATTTCTCACTTCACGCCTAAGTGAAAAATAATTTTTGTTGTATTAATATATTTAGTACAATTTACTTCTCCAATATGGGAGACCAACTTCAATTTGTTAATGGATTCACCGTAATTGATAAAGACGATCATCTTTCTATCACTATCGATGCGGAAGAGTTGATTCAATTTTTAGCCAATGCCCCACGCCTACCCGACGGTAGCGTTCAGTTAATTGCCAGTAAACACGCTAGTCTATCACTCACAGGCTCCAGTCATTTGAAGCCCGTGGTAGCTGACGAGCAATGGCAGCCAATTCCCGAAAAAGTTTAATTCAGATTAATATTTGTTTTACCCGGAGTTCAAAAGGCTCCGGGTTTTGTCGTTTACGTCAATCAAGAAGTGATGCAGGAACCTGGAGATAAGAATGTAGGTGGTAGGCCAACCGACTATCGAACGGCGTTTAACAAGCAAGCAGAGAAGCTCTGTAAGCTGGGCTCGACAGATAAAGAGCTGGCTGATTTCTTTGAAGTAACTGAGCAAACTATTAATAATTGGAAGGTTGAGCACCCTAAGTTTTTTGAGTCCATAAAGAAGGGAAAGGAAATTGCGGATGCTGAAGTGGCCGAAAAGCTATTTAAAAGAGCAACAGGCTATCAACATGCGGATGTAGATATAAAGATGTTTGAGGGGCAGATAATAACAACGCCGTTAACTAAACACTACCCCCCTGATACAGCAGCTGCAATCTTCTGGCTTAAGAACAGGCAGAAGGATAAGTGGAGAGATAAGCAGGAACACGACATTAGAACACCGGACGGGTTAGTAATAAATTTTGTTGATCAGGATGGAAACGCTCCGCTTACAGACTAAAATTAATCACGGCACAACGCCGGTTTTTAATGCTAATCTGAAAGCGTATCAAAGCGGGAAGTTTAGGGTAATAGCGAATCAAGGGAGCACAAGGTCAAGTAAAACATATTCGCTCAGTCAGCTAATGGTAGCGCTGGCAAGTAAGAAAGAGTTCGGTAAAAAGGAGATAAGTGTAGTAAGCCCGTCTTTGCCGCATTTAAAAAAAGGAGCAAGGAAAGACGTACTGAAGATTCTCGAAGACCTGAATTTATTCAACGAGAACAACTTTAACCGAACAGATCAGATTTATACATTCCCGGCAACGGGTAGTTATATAGAGTTCTTTGGAGCAGAGGATAGTTTAAAAGTCAGGGGCCCGGGGCGGGACATTCTGTATGTAAACGAGGCTAATTTATTAAGCCATGCAACTTATATCCAGCTGGCGATGCGGACTACTGAAACAATCTTTATTGATTTCAATCCGGCAGATGAATATAGCTGGGTGTATGATGTAGCGGATAAAGAAGGTAATAAGCTAATAGTAAGCAATTACACCCATAACCGGGCGAATCTTAGTAAGGAGCAGGTTGCAGAAATAGAGGCGCTTAAAGATGCGGACGAAAATCTATGGAAGGTTTTCGGGCTAGGTTTAAGAGGAACGAGCAGCGAAACTATTTATACGCACTGGAAGATTATTAAGGAAATGCCTGGAAGAGGAGAGAGATTTTACGGTCAGGATTTCGGGTTTAATGTTCCGTCGGCTTTGGTTGACATCGAACATTACGAAGGAGCGATTTATTTAGATGAGTTGCTTTATGAAACAAAACTTACCACTAATGATCTTACCGAAAGATATAAGACTTTAGGAATAACAAAGAATGACGAGATTTTCTGTGATAATGCCGAGCCGAAAACTATTGAAGAACTAGTAAGAGCGGGATATAATGCGAAGCCAGCGGTTAAAGCGGTCACAGAGGGAATAAGAATGATGAAGTCAATGCCGATTTACGTAACAGAAAGATCGGTCAATTTAATAAAAGAGTTCAAGAGCTATAAGTGGAAGATTGACAAGGATGGTAAAGTGTTGGATGAACCAGTGAAGTTTAATGATCATGCCCTTGATGCTTCCAGATATGGGGTGTTCACAAAATTATCAATACCAGAATACGAATTTGATATACTCTAAATGGCGAATATAATAAGACAGGCGGCAAGATCGGTGCTTAGGCCATTAGGGTTCGTTGACGCGTCGCAAGGGTCTGCTGTAATGCAGGCTCAAAGTTCTTTGAATAGATTATTTAGGGCAGTCGGACTATCGCTTTATTCACCTTCTGATTGGAAGATGGATGAATATATAGACAAGGGTTATGCGGATAATGCTACACTGTATTCTGTGGTAAACCGGATCATGAGAAGTGCTGCATTGGCACCGTTCAAGGTTTACCGTGTTAAAGATGGGCAAGAGGCAAAACACTTGAAGTATAAAGCCTTCACGGGGTCGGGAGCCACGGCTGAAAGTTTACAGCAAGCGGCTAGAATTAAGTCACTGACTTATGAAGAGGATACCAGCCACGAATTAAACACGCTAATTGAAAAACCAAATAAATACCAGGGCGGCAATGAGTTTACTCAGCTAAGTATAGGATACAAGCTATTAACCGGTAACAGGCTCTGGTTTAAGAATGTGCTTGATGCGGGAGCAGATGCGGGAAAACCAATCGCAATTTATAACCTCCCGCCTCAATGCGCAAATATCCTAGCTGGTAGTGTGATGTATGATATCATAGCTTATGAATTTCAGATGGTGGTTAATGCAAGGATTGAACCGAACCTTATTATTCATTCGCGTTATCCAAATTTCACGTTTGATGGATCCGGATCTCATTTGTGGGGGATGGCTCCAATGCAATCTGGAAGGCGAACGCTGGATAGATCGAATAAAGCGGAGAGAAGGGCCGTGACATTGCTAGA